>JAKQPD010000422.1 GCA_029564935.1 Bacteroidota bacterium | reverse complement strand
TTTTTCAGGAACTGTTTTCAGGAATCCGGGATAAGTGTTGATACCGTTGCCAAAATGCTGCCTTTTTTGCACAAAAGCAGGGTGATAACCGGTAAGATTGCAGATATGTACATCCGAAATATGAATAAAAGTCAGAGTGTCACTTTTCTCTGCCGGACCAGATGCTCTGACAGGAATGGCACTCAATAGCCAAAATATAAGTAAACCGGACAAAGTGTTAAGGATAATTACTTTTCTCATTATTCAAATTTTTATTTAGTATAGTGCATAAAATACCCAATTATTTGTAATCCTTCGCGCCCTTTGCGATAACCTTCGCGCCCTTTGCGGTTAAGTAAGCATGGTTATTTAACCACAAAGAACGCTAAGGATTACGCAAAGGACACAAAGGGCGTTGTGTTTAATAGTATAGAAGGTTAAAAATTCAGTTTCATAATATATACCTGCCGGCTTCCCGTAAATGTAGAATTAAATCCTATCATATTCCCCTGAGGGCTCCACCGGCAATGTATATCGCAGCGCCAGAATCCGTTGAATTCAGCAGGGTGAACAAATCTCCCAAGCGGCAGTACAGCTTCTGTCCTCATGTCCATAAGGTATATTTTCTGCTCCCGCAGTCCGGCACTCGGATAAGTATCAGTGATCATCCACCGCTGATCAGGTGAAAAAGTTCCATGCCCGTCATAATCCAGCAACCCGTTACCCAGCCTTTTATAGTTCTGCTGACCAACTGTAAACAGAACATGTGCATATTGTTTTCCCTGGTAATTTGCAGTGACCATCAGTTCATCGTCATTCAGCCAGTCGAAATGAGAACCTTCCCAGTTATCAGGAAAACACCGGCGCAGGTCTGTGCCATCTTTATTGACTGTCAGTGATGTGGTTATCCGTTTTGTCCCATCCATCTGGCGTGAAAGCCAGAAGATCTTTGAACCATTCCTGCTAAACAGAGTGTGATTGAACCAGCCTATATAACCTTCTTTTACGGGAGGTACAAGATCCTTCACCTGTGCAAGTGAAACGATAAGCTTTGCTTCTCCTGTTTCAAGATTAACAAGAAAAAGGCCGTCATTATCAGGCAATTGGATGTCTGCCTGAGGATCCTGTCCATTGCCACCATAGCCATAATCCGGACGTGTCAACCTTAATCTTGAGAAATTCAGACTGACAGCTTCTTTACCGTTCGGGGAAACAGCGCTTACCGGATAAGGGATTGTTTTAATCTCTCTTCCAGTATGAACATTTAATATAACCGAAACATATTTCCCGTTCCTGAAATCATTATAAATAATCAGGGAATCGGGTGATGTTGCCAGCCAGTGAGCCATACATCCCTGCTGAAAATTCCATGCACGTGTCTGGGTCAATGGAATGAAATCATTGGTCTTCAGATCAACAAGCCCCAGTGTAGCTGGTTCATTC
The DNA here is from genome assembly GCA_029564935.1 of Bacteroidota bacterium. Taxonomy (GTDB): domain Bacteria; phylum Bacteroidota; class Bacteroidia; order Bacteroidales; family VadinHA17; genus LD21. Next base: position 1,015 of record JAKQPD010000422.1, on the reverse strand, counting down.
TCATCAGGAAGCTTGTACTTTATGTCGGTTTCCAGCACTGTGACAAACCTCTGATCCCTGCTCCATGAATTGATGCCATAATAGCTGGCAAAAAGATGTTCTTTATCGCTCTTTGTAATCTGAACAGGTTCACTCACTTTCGGGAAAACAACTGTTAAACCAGCTTTCTTATTATCACAGGAAATTAGAATTACTGCAATAATAAGACTTAATATCAACGACTTATTGCTGAAACATCTCTTTTTCATCGAATATAAATTTAAATCTGATTTTAACGAGTGATATGTATTGATAAAAGGTTCACTGCCGCACTTTACTTTCTCCGTTTTTTCCAATTAACGGGATTCTTGGAAGTATTGATAACGCCAAGGATAACGACCTGGCACAGATCATCATCAATAATAAAATGTATCATGTAAGGAAATGCTTTCATGGGAAGGCATCGCACTTCATCGTAACGTATCTGGAAATGAGGATTTAATGAAATGGTTTTGCATTCCTGTTCAATAGATTCAAGAAAGCGTGTTCCTAATCCTTCCTGGCGGGAGTCATACCAGCTGATGCCCTCCTGAATATCAACAAAGGCTTCAGGTTTAATGACGAGTTTATAGGGCTTCAATCGAGTTTGAATTTGTTCTTCACCTGTTCCCAGTCAAGAACGTTGCCCGGATTTTCCCTGTAGTCTTTCAGACGCTGCATGATAATGTCCTTGTGCCATTCCGGAACTGAGTACATGTTTTCTTCTTCCTTCTTAAGATCATCAAACTTATTCTTAAGGTACTCCCAGTCCTCAATCGGGATGAATACCCCGGTTGTGTTCCCCTTGTTGTCTGAAATGTACTGCAAATTCATGACGTTCCTTATATAACTTTTCTTAGATATTAACAAAAATAATAAAATAAAGTTAATAATTATAAAGAGGATTTGTAAAAGTCCTCTGCCCGGCTTCGGGCTCCTGACAAATAAAAGATCCGCTACAATTCAGGAAAAGTAAGAATACGGCAAAATATTTCAT
>JAKQPD010000381.1 GCA_029564935.1 Bacteroidota bacterium | reverse complement strand
GGGTGGTTAAAACGGAATTAGCAAACTTGAACTTATTTCTCCGAATAAAATAAACCACCCCGGCCAGAACATCTTTATTTCTGCCTATTGGATGATCTTGTGGTCTGGCCACCCCTCCTTAAAAAAAGGAGGGGAAACTTTTGTCCACAACACTCCGTTAAGTTGACGGCTATGCTCCAGCTGGTGGTTCGGGGTAAACGAAGAAAATCAATTCATAAATAATGCAAATTAAGTAATCAGGTCAGGTATTAACCGGTTTTTTGTCCTGAACATTTTCTCTGGGAGATATCCTGCCCGAAATCATTTTCAAAAATATATGTATTTGCAGAATGCAGGAATACAATATAATGCCCTTCATTTTTGAGCTCCCTTATCAATCTCTTGACACTTCTTTCACTTATTCCGAACATCCAGGCAAGATCTGCCGGTGTCCCTGTGGAGTGCATCCTGATGAGCTGTAATAAACGCTCTTTTATTTTAGATCTTTTATCACGTGTCATATTATCTGAAATTTTAATAATATGACATTGACTTTCATATTTATTTTAAAGCTAATAAAAAAATAATTATATAAAAGCAAATTCGAAGAAAATATTTTCAAAAGATTCGATCATTATATTCTGCCCTCCGGTCTGAAACTACAGATTTTATGAACTGGCTTCCCAGTGCAATAATAATGAAAACTATTGTAATTACCTGGAATATAGCTAAATAAATTTCCCCTACTTTCAAAGGAGGGGTGGCCGGGATTGCTAATTTTGAAGCGTTTATAATAGTCCTTTTCCCGGCCGGGGTGGTTAAAAAGGAATTAGCAAACGGGAATTTATATCTCTGAATAAAACAAACCACCCCGGCCAGAACATCTATATTTCTGCCCATTAGATGATCCTATGGTCTGGCCACCCCTCCTTAAAAAAAGGAGGGGAAACTTTTTTACCCAGAACTTCTTAAGTTGACAGCTATGCCCCTGCGCCCCTGCGCCTATCTAACCAAATACCACAATTTCCCCAGCCTCAGCGGATAATACAACAAAGCTTTCAGCTTACTATCACACCCATACCTGTTTTTCATGAATTCAATGGTGGGAAGGAGATCACCGGCTACAAAAAGTAACTTACGGTGGAACCCCGGGATTTCACTTAAATGATATCGGTACAGCTTTGCCTTATCAGACGACGGATTATCCTTCGGACTTTTCAGGAAAAATATGAATTTTTCATTTGAATCCTGTGCGGACCAAAGATCTATAAGCCGGTTTATGTGGTCAGGGAATGAAATATCGAGGATATCTCTGAGAGGTCTGAGACGGGATGCCAGTATTTCATTTAAACCACCCTTTTCAGAAAGTACGGTGAGATCAGTTTTAAAGATCTCATCCCTGTGTTTTTCGATCAGTACCACAAGGTCGGTATAAAGCCTGAGCTGGGATTCATTATTCATTTCATGAAGCCAGAGATGTTTTATCAGATACAAAAAGAACATCATTGGATCAGGAATAAAAACCTTTTCGCCGTTTATATCAGTTTCAATACTTTCATCATAAAGCATCCGGGTTAGGTACGATTTTTTATAGCCAAACAGATCAGAATGAATCTCAAGTGAGAATCCTTCTCCTGTAAGAGTGGGTAAATGCTTTCCGGAATAGTTCAGGAGGGGTTTATAAAAAACAGATTTAAGCGGTTTTGAAACAAATCCGTTTTCAACCAGGATTTGCCGGGCCTTAAGACTATCTTCATGTGAAACCAGGATATCAACATCTGTCATCTGTCTCAATCCGGAATTACCATAAACCGACAATTCAAGCGCAAGACCTTTCAATATGACTGTTTTTATATTCCTGTTGTTAAGCAGATTCAGAACACCGGTCATTTTTGCCGTAAATCCTGAATTTCTTGCCAGATTCATCATATATGAGTTCCAGAGGTTGTTCATTATCTCCGGAGGAACCTGATCAGTCAGTCCCAGTCTGGACATATTACTGTAAACAAGAGCTGAAATGCCATGATTCCGGGCAAGGGACAAAAAATTACTCCAGATGGAAGTTTTCTGAGTGAGATCCTTAATTATTTCAGACTGTTCGTTATCAAATGTCAGTCTGCAAAGACTGCACAGCAGTAATTCCTCGTTTTTAAGGTCCAGGCCGGTTTTCATTTCATGAATCTGCCGCTTTGTTTTGTGTACATTATATAGTAGGTTCCCTTGTTTTTCATCAGCTCATCGTGGGTGCCTGTTTCGGTGATCTTTCCTTTTTCAAGGACAATTATCCTGTCGGCAAGGCTGACATTTGTAAACCTGTGGCTGATGAGGATAGATGTCCGTCCCCTGATTATCTCCCTGAAGCGGCTGAAAATCTCATATTCAGTATCGGCATCCAGAGCGCTGGACGGTTCGTCGAGGATCAGTACCGGTGCATCCCTGAACAGAGCTCTTGAAAGTGCTAATTTCTGCCATTCACCCCAGCTCAGTTCACGGCTGTCACTGAAAAGGTTTCCGATAGTTGTGGAATATCCGTCAGGAAGACCGTTAATAAGATCATGGATACCCGTTTTTTTTGCTGAAGCTTCAATATCTTCCGCGGGATTTGTCTTTTCAACATTCCCCAGTCGTATATTCTCTCCTGCGCCAAGATTATAAAGCATGAAATCCTGAAAAACAACCGAAAGCAGCTTCCTGTATTGTTCAGGATCAAGATTTTTCAAATCAGTACCGTCCATCAGTATTGACCCTGAATCGGGATCATACAACCTGCAAAGAAGTCTGACAAGTGTTGATTTGCCGGCTCCGTTCGGGCCGACGATTGCAATCACTTCACCTTTTTTTATGCTGAAAGAAACCTCATTTATTGTCCCGGATTTATTTCCCGGGTAGGTGAATGAAAGATCTTTCACCTCAATTTCCGACCGGAATTCTCTTATTTCTTTTACAGGAGGGAGAGCTTTAATCTTTTCTTCGAGATGAAGGAATTCAAAGATATCTCCGATGAAGAGAGAGTCTTCATACAGGCTGGCCACAGAGCTTAAAAGGTCTTTAATATAGATCATTCCCTGTCTGAAAGCCAGTACGAACATTGTCATCCGGCCGAGGGTCAGTTCACCTGAGATAGTACGGTGAGCCACGAAAATTAGTGTAAGAAGTACTGCACCTGCTTTTACGAGGTCGGAGATCATTTCGATACCGGTCCTTTTTCTTATTATGTTAATCTCTTCTTCCCTTGTTTTAAGGAATGACCTGTTGAACAGGTTTGTGAAATATTCGCCAAGGCCGAACAGTCTTATTTCCCTTGAAGGCCGGTCGCCGGTAAGGAGCCAGTTGAAGTATGCGGTTTTCCTTTGTTCGGGAGTCTGTTCACGCTGGAAATTATAGAGTGTATCAGCGTAGTGTAGTCTGAGCCATATTCCGGGGATATTCACCACAAGCAGCAGGATGGCAATTGCCCAGTGTAGTGCAGCCAGAAGTCCTGCCATAAGAAGGAGTGACAGGAAGCTCCTGAACAATGATACCACATTATTCAGGATGCTGTTTGGTCTCCATGGCGCTTCTCTTGATGCTCTTGACAGCGCATCAAAATATAAGGAATGTTCGAAGTTAAGCAGGTCGAGCTTAACTGATTTTGCATGAATGAGTCCGTACATATGTGTTTCGAGCCTGACCGACTGTTTTTTCCGGATATAATTGCCAAGATCTGAAGAAGCTTCGTTGACGAACCAGATTATGACCACAAGAATTATCAGCCAGATTATATCAGGGAGACCGCCGGGTGATTTTTCCGAAACAGCCAGTGTCAGTTTATCTATAAGATTCTTGAGGAGCCATATCAACAGCAGGGGAAGGAAACTGCGAAGGACCGAAATGGCTATATTGGCAGAGGTCCAGCCCGGAGCGCTTTGCCAGACCAGCTTTAACGATTCCCTGAAGTATTTAAATTTCAGATTCATAAAGTCCGGATGTTTCAGAAATAATTACAGAAGTATTCATTATATAATTCTTTGTGCATCTTTGTGATGTCCTTAGTTCACCTACTATATAACTCACCCCTAAATCCCTGCCTGCGCTGTCGCTTCGGCAGGCAGGCAGGGACTTCTGAGTCTGAGCGCCCCCCTGGGGGCAAGGGGTGGCAAGAAGGGAAGGAGTTCTTATGGTTGATGTTCCTGAGTTCTCTAAGGTGGTACACTTTGTGGTTAAAGTAAAATGAGTTATTACCACAAAAGAACACAAAGGTCCCGATAGCTACAGGGATCACCAAGGAACACAAAGGAATGGGAAATAACATTAAAATTGTAATTGGACCCGCAGGTCTGGTTATTAAAAATCTGTGAATGCGTTTTATTTTAAGTATGAACCAGACAATGACCCTGTTAAAAAAATAACAGGGCTTTGTAACCAGGCTGGATCCTTCTCTGATCCTTTGTTTACGATCTTCAACCCTGATCACTTTCCCGGCGATTTGATCGCCTGTTACAGGCTTATCTTCATATTTGCAACTGTCTCCCCTCGTATAGTATAAAATTTTATCGCCTCCGGTTTCTTTCCTGATAAGCCTGTGAACCACAAATCCCGATTCTCTTTTCAATGCAATGATCTGCCCGGGTGCCAGATTGAAATATTCTTTGAATGGTTCAATAAATATAGTTGTCCCGGGTTTGATTGAAGGATACATACTGTAACCATCCGCTTTTATTTTCAGTATTGTTCCTTCAGCGAGAAGCGAGAAGCCCAGGTCCCTGACTATTTTATGATCTTCACTTTTCATTTTCATGTTGAAGGATGTATTCGATTATTTTTGCATCAGGCCGGAACCAGAGATAATAAACCGGAACTGATGTACAGACCTTTACAACAGAGTCGAGCATTCTTTTTATAATGAAGTCGCTCCAGTTATGCTGAATACAGTTTGATATTAATGAAGTAATTGCAGCAGCGCCCTTTACAGGGAGTATTTTATTTTCATTTCCATGATTAATCAGGAATATGCTGTCGATATATGATTTACGAGGTTGGTCATTCCTGTAAACGGGGGTGTTATACATCATATAACAGGAACCTTTTCTTCTGATAATGAGCCTGTCATCGTGAATTATCCGTGCTCCATGACTATCCCATAATCCGGCCATCGTTGTTTTACCCTTACCTGAAATACCGCTGAAAATATAGCCTTTGCCTTTATAACTGACTCCCGAAGCGTGGATCATTATATCGCCATGTATCACTGTGAGATAGTATAATATCAGTCCGTCGAGAGGATAATCCATGGGATCAACGGTATTGCCGGTTCCGCTCAGGTACA
>JAKQPD010000356.1 GCA_029564935.1 Bacteroidota bacterium | reverse complement strand
CCTGACGATCCTGTATATATCTTTGCTTTGTTTATGGAAGCTGTCAAAACTTAGTTCATAAGTAATTTTAGTATAGATTATTAAGCAGCTTGTAAATCCCAGTATCAGTCCGATAAATATCAGTAAATTAGATTTGTAGTTTCTGATAATCCTTCGGATGGCTATTTTTAAATATTGTCCATTCATATCATTTATAATTAATGATTTTCAATCAATTTTACAGTATGGTCGTTTCCAGCCAGCTGAAATCCGCCCATAAATCCTACCTTTCCGTTACCCGACCTCACCTCCTGAATACGACCTATCCCGTTATCGGCCTCTCCTCCTACATCCCCTCTCCTGTCATTCATACCTCAGTGCCTCTACCGGATTTCTGGTTGCTGCCCTCCAGCTCTGCCAGCTGACAGTCAGTAATGCAATTCCGTAAGCGCACAAACCTGCTGCAAGAAATATCCATAAGGTGATGTCAGTTCTGTATGCAAAAGACTCCAGCCATTTGTGTATTGCATACCAGATAACCGGAATCGCAACCAGAAAAGCGCTTGTCACAATGAAAATAATTTCCTTGTTCAGCATATAAAGTATCTCATGCACTTTTGCACCATTAAGTTTCCTGATCCCGATTTCTTTGGTCCTTGATACAGCGGCTTGCATTACAAGGGCAAAAAGAGACAAAACCGTAATGACAACAGCCATAAGGCTGAAAAGAATAAATGATCTGAAAAGCTGCACATGAGATTTATATTGTGAATTGAAGAAATCATCAAGGAAATAATACTCGAAGTATTGGTCCCTGAAATGCGATTTGAATTCAGCAGTTACTTTCTGTAAAATATCTGAAATGTCTGCATCCCTGATCCTTATGAAGATATAGGATCCTCTGAGGTCGCAATTGAAAACAGTAGGCTTTATTTCCTGGTCCAGTGAATTCTGAAAATAACCATCGATTACGCCCACTATTTCACCGATATCTTCCTTCATATCAGCATCGTAGAGCGACTGACCAAGAATTCCTTTCAGATTTTCAGCTCCAAGAGCGCGGACTGCTTCCTTATTCAGGATAAGATGCCGGGTTCCTCCGTCCCAATTGGTTTCATCATAATAAAAGTTTCTCCCTTCCAATAATTTCACACCAAAGAATCCGAAGAAATCAGGTGCCACATCAGCCTGAAAAATCTGGATTCCCGGATTTTCTTTTCCCTTGAGGCAGATGCCACCTTTCACCCAGGTGTTCTTTTCGCCTGGTGATATTGTTGAAAAGGTTATTTCAGATATACCAGGATATTTGAGAAGAGTTTCCTGGAATGATTTCTGGGCTTCATTGAATTCCCCGGTAACAGGTCTTTTTACCACCAGCGTCCGGTCCATATCCATTGTAAAAGCATCCTTTTTCATATAGCTGATCTGCTTCAGGGCACCGATGGTGCATCCTGTCAGGATTATAGCTATTATGTATTGGGCAACCAGCAAAATCCTCCGGGATGCTTTCCTGCCGGGCATCAGAAAATCCTTTCGGATAAATGATAAGGGAGCAATATTATAAATCCTGATTCCCAGGAACCAGCCTGTAATAATGCCAAGCAAAATTATGACCATTCCGGGTATAATCCAGGTCCTGATATTAAAAACAGTGGAATTGGTAAAGTCAAGGTCAAGAAAATCCCTGAAAACCGGAAACAGCATAAAAAGAAGAAGAAAGGCAAGAATAAAACTTATAAGTCCTGTAAGCAGTGCCTCAGCAGTGAATTCAGCAACAATATCCTGTGATGAGGCTCCGTTGACAATCCTGATGCCAATTCCCCTTATCTTTCTGCTTATTATAGAGGAAAAAAGATTGATATAATTCAGACCTGCGCTTATAAGGATGAGGAATGCAATGGCACTAAGGATTATCATGTATTTATTATTGCCATTGGCTTCATATTCAAACCGGTAATTTGAATGTAAATGAATATCCAAAACCGGCTGGAGGTGATATTCTATGGGGAAATCAACCGGAATTTTTCTTTCCGCCATAAACTCTTTAGCCAGTGTTGTTATTTCATCAGCTACTTTTCCCACATCCGATTCCTCCCTGAGCTGAAAATAAGTATTTGTGTTGTTGCATGTATAACAGTATGAAGGATTTAAAAGTGTGGATAAAGATATTACCAGGTCGAACTTAAGGTGTGAATTCTGCGGTGTATCCTTAATCACTCCCTGGATAGTGACTGGTTTCTTACCCGGATTCACACCATAGATGATCTTCCCTACCGGATTTTCATTTCCGAAATATTTTCTGGCGGTCGACTCAGTGACTATTGCTACGCCGGGACTCCTTAAAAATTTCGATTTATCACCTGACAGAACGATATGGGAAAATATATCAAAGAATGAACTGTCTGCGAATAGTGTCCTGTCTTCCTTAAAGATCTGCTCGCCTGCAAGAACATATTGTGTTTCTCTTTTACATCTGCAGAAGTTTTCAATTTCGGGGATATTTTTACTGGCTATTTCTCCGGCAAAATAATTATTGCCCACACTTTTATCGAGGCCTGTCTCATAGAACCGGTAAAAAACAAGCCGGTAAAGACGATCTGAGTTTTCGAATTGCCTGTCGTAGCTCTTTTCAAAGCTAATATACTGAAATATCAGCAAAACTGCCATTAATCCTATTGCCAGACCGATAATATTGATACTGTTCAGTCCGATATTATTCAGGATATTTCTATATGCAAGCTTTAAATATTTCCTAAGCATTGGAAAGGATTATTTAATTGTATCAATTTGTAATTACATACTGCCAGCAAAATACCGTAGTGTATTTGCACCGTTGAGCTCCTTTGCCGTTAATTTCATTCATTCCTCAACGCCTCCACCGGATTCCTTGTCGCCGCCCGCCAGCTTTGCCAGCTGACAGTCAGCAGGGAGACAGCAAGCACCATTAAGCCGGACAGAGCAAAAATCCACCAGCTTAAATCTGTTTTATAAGCATAGCCTTCAAGCCATTTATACATCCCATAAAAGGCAGCAGGGACAGCTATGAAAAACGCAATTATTGTCCATCTGAAGAAATCTGAATTGATCATTTTCAGAATATCAGAGATTTTTGCACCATTTATTTTTCTTATACCTATTTCTTTTGTTCGTGATCGTGTCTTCTGGTATGAGACAGCAAAGAGTCCGATCATTGAAAGGAAGAGACTAATAATTGAACATGCTGTAATAAGCTTTCTAAAGTTGACATTCTTCCTGTGATACCATTCAAAGCGGTCACCTGTCGATTCAGTATTCTCAGGGTAATCGGGGATAAGCGTCTGCCAGACATCAGAAATCGCCTCTCTTGCCTGAGGGATCTGGTTATCTGATACTTTCACCATAAGATGACCTCCTTTATTATCGAATGAAATAAAAGCCGGTTCCACAAAAGATTTGAGATCTGAATAATGAAAATCTTTAACTATCCCTGAAATGATCTTATCTTCCATCCCGGGCATACCCTTACCCACCAGATCCTGGCCATGGAAAAGATTGGCAAATGATTCATTGATAAGACACTTATCGGTGTTTGAAGAAAGGGTTTCAGAGAAATCATCCCCGGCAATAAGTTCAATTCCAAGCACGGAAAGATAATTTTCATCACCACTGAATCCGGCAGGAGAATATTGTTTTTCGACTCCATTCTCCTGATATTTTAATGCCAGAAGGAAATGTTCCAGAAGTGGAGAAGCCCCAACCACAGATACATTTTTTACGGAACCGTATTTCATCAGCTCATCCTTAAAAACTTTTGCCTTTTCTTTATACTGCGCGGGTATTTTTACCTCTATCACCTCTTTATCCAAGCCGATCTGTTTGTTTGTAATGAAATTCATTTGCCGGATAATGACAATGGAACTAATAATAAGTGCCATTGAGCTGGCCAGTTGAAGGACATTAAAGGCAGGAATCTGAATACTCCTTATTTTATGATCCCGATCTGTCCTTAACAGATTTAATCCGAGAAGGGAACGGGTCAGATATAAGATGAATAAGAGAGTGACCAGTATTAAAAACGCCAGTACTGCTGTCAGAATTGCAATTTGTCCGGGTTTAAAAATGAACGTCCTGGTGATATTACTGCCTGTAAGGTTGTTAAAGAAATGCAACCCGTCATGCATCAGGAACAGGCCCAGGATAAAGGAAAATATAACAATTACCGAACTCTCGAGAAGAAATCTGAAAATCAGGTTTGTCAGAGAACTGCCATTTATTCGCCGCAGATAAAGTTCTTTTGTTTTCCTGCTAAATTTATTTGACAGTATTGTCAGGTAGTTAAATACAGCGACTCCCATGATCATAAGTCCGATAATCGTGGCAATCCACAGATCTCTTCTGTCACGGCTATTCTCAATAGTCATACGACGTGTAGTATCGAAATACGCGAGCCTCATGGGCTCAAGATAATAAGGGCCGGGTACTCCGGTATGAATAACAGGAATAGTTTCCTTCTTTTCCGCAAAAAGTTTTTCCATTTCCACCTGATCAGTATTTTCGGCCAACCTTATATAACAGCGGCTGTCGGCATCACCTATAAGGCGAACCATATCGAAATTGATCTGGGTATTTTCAACAGGCTTTTCGAATATACCGGTTACTGTCATCTCGTCCGGTTTATTCCGGTAAACCAGGGTAATTATCCTTCCGACCGGATCTTGATTACCAAAATATTTTTTTGCGATCTCAGTTGAGATGACCAGGCTGTTATTGGCTTCAAGTGCTGTTCCCGGATTATTTGTCAGAAGCCTGTATGAAAAAAATCTGAAGAAATTCTCTGATGCCCCGATAATCTTCGGATTATCAAAATAATCTTCATTATCTGCAATTATCTTAAGTGCATTGGAATTATTCACCCGGCAAAAATCTTCCACCCCTGCAAAATTGTTCTTCATGTATTCTGCCGATCCGTAACGGCAGTGATACATTTGTTTACCGGGTAACCAGGGATCATCACATTTCAGTGCATATATCCGGTCACTGTTTTTATGAAAATTGTCAGTACCCAGTTCCCGGCCTATGAAAAGAACCACAAGATTAATGCTCACCAATCCTACGGCAAGGCTGATTATAATAACCACCGTATTCACCCTGTCGCTTTGAATGCTTCTGAGGATTTGTTTAAAATTCATATCGGGTTAATTGTCTTTACTCATATCGCAACGCCCCGACAGGGTTCCTTGTCGCTGCTCTCCAACTCTGCAAGCTTACTGTCATTAAAGAAATACCAAGGGCGATCAGACCGGCCAGAGCAAATATCCACCAGCTAATTTCTGTCCTGTAGGCAAAATTCTGAAGCCATTTATTCATGGCAAACAATGACACCGGACAGGCGACAAATAAGGCTATTATTACCCATTTTGTAATATCCCTGGAGAGAAGAACCATTATCTCTGTTGTTCTGGCACCATTCACTTTCCTTATGCCAATTTCCTTTGTACGCTGCTCAATAGTGAATGCCGAAAGACCGAAAAGTCCAATACAGGCTATGAACAAAGCCAACAATGCAAATGCAAAAAGAAGACTTTCAAATTTCCTTTCTGATTTGTACTGCAGATCATAAGTTGTGTCCAGAAATTTATATTCGAAAGAGAATGCCGGACACATTTCTTCCCAAATCCCCCTTATTTTTTCAAGGGCTCCTGGTATATTATTACCACTAAGCTTAATATTAATATAGTTTTTATATTCCGGAGTATAGAAAAGGATCAAAGGTGTCTGTTCATATATCAGGCCTCTTTAGTGAAAATCTTTGAAAATACCTATTATCTGCCCTTTAATACCGTTCCCCGGGACAATTACCTGACCGACAGGATCTTTTAAATCGTAAATTTTAATTGCTGTTTCGTTAATAAGATAAGTTGCTTTATTATCTGCCGGAATTTCCGCGGAAAAATTCCGTCCATCTTTTATTTTGATTCCCAGGGTTTTCAGGTAATCCGGATCTACGTAATTATTAAAGTACTTGTTCTCTTTACCTTCAATATTCACGCAGCACCATGATCCCCAATAGTTGCCAGGGATCCTGCTTGAATATGAAGCACTCATAATTTCCGGATGGTTTAACAATTTTTCTTTAAACAGATCCATGTTTCCTCTTATCTGGGAGTTGAGTTTAAGAAAAATAACATTATTCATATCAAATCCCAGATCTTTCCTGTTCATATACTGAAACTGCTTATTGGCTATCAAAGTACAGATTATCAAAGTAATCGAAATCAGATTCTGGAATACTATCAACCCATTGCGAATCCCGATATGATTTCTGGATCCGGAGATGGCTGACTTGTCTGTAAAACAACTATATGAACTTATATATAAACTCGGATAGATCCCGGAAAATAAAATAAAAATGAATAATCCCGAAATAAGAATCAGAAAATTTCGGAGGGTAGCGAAGTCACCGATACGGACTGAAAATTCTGTCAGTGTTTTCAGAACAGGATTAAAAAACCACAGGAATATGAAAGCTATTATTAAGGAAAGAAAAATAAACATTACCGTTTCAAACAGGAATTGCAGAATCAGGTGTATCCGTGATGCACCCTGAAGCTTTTTCAGGCTAACTTCTTTTGATCTTGCCACAGCACTGGCTATCGTCAGATTAATAAAATTAATTGCTGCCAGCAGAAGTATGAAAACTGAAACCGATATCAGTATCTTGTTATATAATAAATTACCATGTTTTGTACTGCTCTCATTTTCAACTTCAGGTGAATAGTATATCTTATCGAAAGGCCTCAACCGGAACTTCTGATCGTAATGAAATTTCCCCAGAAGTTCTCTAATTTGTGCTTCAACTTCTCCAACACTTGCATTATCAGGCAGCAACAGGTAAGTAGGATAACTCCATCCGTCATATTCCTGCAGGATACCCGGTCTTCTGATTTTTTCCAGACTAACAATAGAAGCTGCAACTTCTATTTTCAGGTGCAGGTAAGGATTATCCTTTATTATGCCAGTGACAGTAAAATCATACTGATTTTCAAATCTTACGATTTTGCCGATTGCATCAGTCGTACCAAACAGTCTTTCAGCCACAGTTTCAGATAAAACCAGTGAATATGGACTGACAAGGGCTTTATCAGGATCTCCTTCCAGGAATTCCATCGGGATAACAGTAAAAAAAGTACTGTCTGCAAAAACAAGGTCCGGCAGATTGAATGGACCATTTTCTACCTGTACACCGACATCTGTCCAGAAATTCATTCTTGCCGGAACGACCTGATCTGTCAGGTTCTGACCAATAACATGCCCGATAAAAGGGGGCATGCTAGCCCATTGAGCCTCAAGACGATAAATATTGTCGGTACCAGGAATTCCACTGTCATATCTGTTCTCATTTATAACAAATGACCATATAATAATTACTGCAGTAATACTGACAGCCAATCCGAGGATCTTTATTAATGTTGTGATTAAATTGTTCCTGAAATTCCTTAACGTAATCTTAAGAATCCCTTGTAAAAACATACCTTTCGGTTAATAAATTGAAAATCTGTTTTATCATTCATATCTCAGTGCCTCTACCGGATTCCTCGTTGCCGCTCTCCAGCTCTGCCAGCTGATCGTAAGAACTGCGATAATAATGGCCGATAAACCTGCCAGAGCAAAGACCCACCAGCTTATCGCAGTCCTGTAAGCAAATCTTTCCATCCATTTTGAAATGAGCCAGTGTGAAACCGGAACCGAAACAGCAATGCCCAGCAATACCCATTTTACAAAATCTGCATTAAGCATCAGCAATACTGAAGATACCGATGCTCCGTTAACTTTCCTGATACCTATCTCCTTTTCTCTTTTCGATATGCTTATAAGGGATATTCCGAACAACCCCATAACAGATAATATCAATGCCAGGAGAGAAAATGCTTCTATAATATTGAAATGATTTCTTTCACGTGAATAGAAATTTTCTACCTGATCGGTCAGA
>JAKQPD010000120.1 GCA_029564935.1 Bacteroidota bacterium | reverse complement strand
GTTATAAAACGCTGCATCAGTCAGGAAAAAAGAAATGTGAATTTTACTGGGTGGTCCCGCAACCCAAAGCTATTGTGGAAGGTGAATTTACATTCAAAAATAAAACCTGTCCAATAACCGGAGCGATTGGTTATCATGATCATAATTATCTGAAAGTTGACAGACGGGATCCATTATATCTGGATGCCCTTGCCGACAAATGGTACTGGGGTAAGTGCCATGCAGGAAGATTCACAATGATCTTTACGGATGTCCATTTTAAGCATAGCCAGTCACAGGGTATTATGGTTGCTGAAAATAACAAGATAACCAATTGTTTATATTCCCTGGCTGAATGTTCAGTCAAAGAAAGCGCTTACGATCAAACCTTGCAGACCGGGTACCCGAAATCCCTGATTATCACATCGCTTGATGAGTCTTTTCCTTTTAAAGCGGAATTTGAGTTTGAAAAGATCCTTGATAAGAAAGATCTCCTGGAGGGAGTTAATCCTTTTCTGAAATTTTTAATCAAAAAACTGATTGCAAAGCCTGTCTATTACGGTATCTTTTGCAAAGTCCGGGTTGAAATACATAATACCTGTCCGGAGGGATACGGGAATTTTGAATCGATGGTTTTCAGGGGAAAATAAAACTCAATTCCTGAAAACACCTGATACTGACATAATAATTCCTACTATTTTATTGTCAGATTTACCGGATTTTTATACAACTCACCGGTAAATAGTCAGTAAATATCTATTTTATATATCGTGTTTCCCTTATGTACATTAGCTTTGTTTTCCAATAAAAAATTACGCCAATGAATAATGACAATTCAATCATAATCATCGGAGCCGGATTTGCCGGACTTGCAACCGGAATATACGGCCAGCTGAACGGTTATAAGACCAGGATATTCGAAATGCATAATCTTCCCGGAGGCCTGTGTACATCATGGAAACGTATAGGATATACTATCGACGGTTGTATCCACTGGCTGGTAGGGTCATCACCCTCCAGCAGGATGCATGATATGTACGAAGAGGTAGGTCTGATCAAGGACACTGAGATCGTTAACATGGACGAATTCATGCATCTTGAAAGTCCTGACGGACGTGTACTTATTTTCTATACAGATATAAACCGTCTCGAAAAACATCTGCTTGAATTTTCACCACAGGACAGTGAATCCATAAAAGAATTCATTGATGGTATAAGGATGTGCTTCTCTTTCGACCAGCCCTCAAAACATTTGCCATTCCTCAAAAGAATTGACAAACAGGTAAGAATGATGTCCAGCTTCAT
>JAKQPD010000330.1 GCA_029564935.1 Bacteroidota bacterium | reverse complement strand
CTTCGTTGTAAAAATTGTTCTTTAATCTCTTTAACGAAAAATACCCAAGGGTCTCATTCAAAATTACTAACAAGTTATTCTCTTTTGACGAGATCTTTTTATCTCGCCTGGTTGCTACTTCATTATTTCAAAGAACAAAATTTTCTTTTCACTTTTGGGGCATCTAAGATAAGGCTTTCCTCTCTTTCTACCAAAAAAATTGAGATAATTTTTCCGGCTTCTTCAACCTCTTTTCTTCCCTTTCATCCCAAGCCGGAAGACTATCTCTTTTAACCCCTCAACCAACTTAATGCTCAAAAGCGGGTGCAAAGATATGCAATCATTTTTATTTAACAAGCTTTTTACAAAATATTTTTTTACTACTGTTGACTGATCTATCCACCCAGTCAAAATAAACCTTTAATTGATAATCATTTGTATAATCAAAAATTTCTGAAATATTTATTACTCCTTAAAGTACCAAAAATTTGATTAACTTTAATGAAAACTGATCATCCCGTGATTTCAGGAATCTTCATAACCACCCTTATCTGCCTGAACATCATTTCCCGGGATTTTTACCCTAATCCTCCTTTCCGGGAAATACCGGACACCTCATTAATTAATAAAAGAAACTATTACCTGCTGCTGAGTTCACGGAAAAATCCTGATATGGTAATCCCCCTCGCCCATCAGTCACTTAAGGAATCTGAAGATATTAATTATACCAGAGGCAGAGCTGATGCATTCCTTGTACTGGGTTCTGCATGGTTTGCAAAATCATTCAACAATACCGACAGCTCGGAATACTATTCAATGCAAGCTTATGAACTTTACCAGGAATTGGATTATACACTTGGAAAAGCCAGGGCATGTTACTACCTGTCATATATCTTCAGTGTAAAAGGCGATATTCAGGAAGCAGAAAGATATGCTTCCCTGGGGCTTAAGTTCTTTGAAGAAGCAGGCGATAACAGAGGGGTAATAAATTCATATAATTCCCTTGCTTATTTTGCACAGCACAATAAAGATTTTAAAAAAGCTGTTGCTCTTATACAACAGGCTATTGATGTGGCACGGTCAACAGCAGATACAATCCCCCTGGCAGATGCAACCAACAGCCTGGGGAATATTTATCGGGACATGACCCTTTTCAGCCGGGCAATCGATTCATATTTTGAAGCGCTCCGGCTCTGGGAAGCAAAAGGTGATTCGGCAGGAATTGCTATAGCCTATGGAAGTATAGGACTTATGTATTATCACCAGGAAGACTGGAATAAAGCCCTGGAATTCTGTAACAAGAAACTGATAATCTCACAGATCCGGAACGATCTGTGGGAAGTAAGCAAGACTTATAATACTATTGCCACCACTTATAATGCCAAAGCAGAATATGACAGCGCTCTGATCTATTTCAGGGAAGGATTGAAACTTGATTATAAGATGAACTATCCCTCAAGAATTGCTTCCGGATACAATAATATTGCATCAACGTTCCTTCTTCTTTCGCAAACTGACTCAGCAGAATTCTATATAAAGAAAGCGATGGAAATTGCTTCCGGGATCAAAGACCCGGAACTTGTATATTATTATGTAACTCTCGGAAATATTCAGAAATCACAAGGCCGGCAAAGATCATCCCTGGAGAGTCTCACAAAAGCATACAACATGGGTAAAGCGCAAAAACTGCCGTTTGTAGTACAGGATGCAACCCTGGTGTTAAGTGAACTCTATAGTTTAATAGATCGCGAAGACCTTGCCTACAAATACCTCAAAGAACATCATCAGATAAAGGATAGTATCAGTAATGCCGCATACCTTAAACAGGTAACAAGACTGGAACTTCAGTATGATTATGACAAGAAACAAAAGGCAGCTGAATACGAGCATATGAAAGAAAGTATCCGCCATGATAACCAGATACGGCAGCAGAGACTCATCATGTCGGGATTAGGGATACTAATAGTGCTTGTGACACTGATCTCTTTCCTGATCCTCAGGCACAACAAACTAAGAAGCCGCCTGGCACAGATAGATCTGGAACAAAGGCTTTTGAGAGCACAAATGAATCCTCATTTTATTTTCAATTCACTTTGTGCAGTACAGGATCTCATTCTTGCCGGAAAACCGCAGAAAGCCAATACATTCCTGACCAAAATCGCAAAACTGATGAGGAATATCCTGGAAAACTCAAGGGAGGAATTTATCCCTCTGGAAAAGGAAATTGAAACTGTCAGATTGTATCTCGATCTTCAGCAACTGAGATTTGAAAAGGAATTTGAGTATAACATACGGCTTGATGAAGGACTCGATCCGGAAAATATCAGCATCCCTCCGATGCTTACCCAGCCTTGTGTTGAAAATTCAATAGAACACGGCCTTCTTCCGCTGAAAGAAAAGGGAGATCTTAAGATTTCTTACAGTTTAAGCGACGGACTTATTAAACTGGAAGTAAGTGACAATGGTATAGGAAGAAAAGAGGCTGAGATCAGATCAGCTGAAAACAAGAACAGGAAATCCGTATCTACCCAGGTAACCAGGGAGAGACTTGAGAATTTCAGGAAGACAATGCGGCAGAAGAATATCAGCTATGAGATCACCGATCTTTATGAACATGACAGGGCTGCAGGCACAAAAGTCGTTATGATGCTGCCATATAAGAAGATATATGCATAGAAAAGATTCAGGGTATTGCCGTCAACCTTAGACGTTTAGGTAACAAAAGTTTCCCCTCCTTTTTTTCAAGGAGGGGAAACGATAGCCCCCAAAACTCATTAAGTTGACGGTAATAGGGTTAAAGGTTAAGAGTTAAGAGTGAAATATTGATAAAATGAATGTTATTATTGTAGATGATGAAGCGACCGTGAGAAATGCTATCAGGGCATTGCTTAATGAACATTTTCCTGAAGTAAATATCCTCGCAACTGCAGGGAGCATTGAGGAGGGTTATGAAGCAATACGGCAGAACAATCCCGATCTTATATTTCTTGACATCGAACTCCCTGATGGTACCGGATTTGGTCTGCTGAAGAAATTCAGCACCGTATCTTTCAAAGTGATTTTTGTTACAGGACATCAGGAATATGCTCTTGATGCAATCAAAGTAAGTGCACTCGATTATGTTCTGAAACCTGTGGATACAGATGAGCTGTGTAAAGCAGTGGAGAAAGCCAGGGAAATAATAAATCAGGCCGATCAGCAACTAAAGCTCCAGGCCCTGAGTGAAAATCTCCAGAGCAGAAAAGTGCTGAAAAGGATCATCCTCCATACATCAGATCATCTTCAGCTGGTCTCAATCAGTGAAATAATACGGGCCGAAGCCGACAGCAATTACACTAGCTTCA
This sequence comes from Bacteroidota bacterium, assembly GCA_029564935.1. Lineage (GTDB taxonomy): Bacteria > Bacteroidota > Bacteroidia > Bacteroidales > VadinHA17 > LD21. The sequence goes on along the minus strand of JAKQPD010000330.1, from coordinate 10,912 downwards.
ACCTTTCCGGTGGCAAAAGGATCCTTGTCTCCAGGACAATAAAAGAATTTGAAAGCCTTCTGTCAGGTTCGGGAATGATAAGGGTACATCAGTCTCATCTGGTTAATATAGCCTTTATCGACAGGTTCGTTAAAAAAGACGGAGGTTATCTTATCCTGAAGGATGGCTCAAAGATCCCTGTATCACCAAATCTGAAAAAGCAGGTCCTTAAGGCCATGACAGAGCATCTCTACGAATAGCGCAGGGCTCAGAGCTCAGAGGGCGCAGGGCTCAGAGCTAAGGGCTTAGCGCTAAGAGCGGTGAGCGGCGAGCGGTGAGCTCTTTTCCCTGAGCCCTCTGCCCTGTGCTCTGTGCTCTCCGCCCTATGCCCTCCGCCCTCTGCTCTCTGCCCTTCGCCCTCCGCCCAAAACCCCGCCGATACTAATTCAAAACCCCTGTTTACTCATTTGCTGTTGACCATTGTTGTTCTGCAGTCTAATTTTATTTGAAAAATTATACTGCCATGAAATATCCTATATTTTTTTCAGCGCTTTTTGCCCTTCTGATGATACTTGTCCCGGAAGCGAAATCCCAGGTTAAAGTTGATGTCAAGGACAAGGTAAATCGTGAAGCTGATCACCGTGCCAATCGTGCAACAGACAGGGTAGTTGATGCAGGCTTTGACAAGCTTGAAGAAGGCATAAAAGGTGTCTTTAAGAAAAAAGACAAAAAAACAAAAGATGCTGCAGATGATGAAGTGGCTGACTCTGAGAATCAGGTTAAGCCATCGGAAACTGAAACTGATGAACCTGGAAAAACAACAGACAATAAGAGCACACAAAAATCTTCTTCATCCCTTTCCTGGTCCAGATACGATTTTCTTCCCGGCGACCAGGTCATTTTTGAAGACAACCTTGAAAAAGAAGAGAACGGTGAATTCCCGTCTAGGTGGGACCTAAAAAGGGGAAATGCAGAAACAGCAGAACTTGATGGATCAAAAGTCATTATGCTCAGGGATGGATCACCCCAGATAGTGCCGTATTTCAAAGATCCCGGAGAAGATCATCTTCCTGATGTTTTCACAATCGAACTGGATCTCCTCTATAAGGGAGAATATCCTTTTGAGATTTATTTATATGACATGAAAAATCAGGAAAGTACAAGTCCTTCAGGTTATACACATATCACAGTTTCGGGAAATGGAATGAGCCTGGGAACCGCAAGTAGCGAATATCCCGACAAAGCAAAAGATCCTGATATATGGAGACATATATCAATAGCTTATACCGACGGAAAACTAAAGGCATACCTGGATGATACACGTCTTGTTAATATACCCAGGCTTGACTTTAATCCGTCCGGATTAACTCTTCATGCTTACCATGCCTCTGATGAAAATCACTGCTATGTTAAAAACGTGCGGATAGCAAAAGGTGGAGTAAAATACTATGACCGTGTTATGCAGGATGGAAAAATAATCGTCAACGGGATACGGTTTGATGTAAACAAGTCAACCCTGAAACCCGAATCGATGGGTGCTATCAATGAGATCTATACTTTGATGAAAGATAATCCCGATCTGAAATTCAGTGTGGAAGGTCATACTGACAGTCAGGGTGACGATGCATTCAATCAGAAGCTTTCGGAGGATCGTGCAAAAACGGTTTTGAATACCCTTATAAAAATGGGAATTTCCGCTGACCGGCTCACATCAAAGGGCTGGGGTGAATCAAAACCCATTTCCAATAATGCCTCACCCGAAGATATGGCAAATAACCGAAGGGTTGAATTCGTAAAAATCTGATCCTGATGTTTAAATCGAAAATACTCAAGGGGAGCCTTTCCCTTATAATTCTTATAATCCAGACACTTTTTTACAATACCGAAGGCTCTCCCTTTTAATACTAAAAGTTCATCATAAATGCAAAACGAATCAGTAATGAATACCCGGAATCTCATACAAACAATTATACTTCTTATATCGACATCATTTCTACCTCTTCGTGAAAGCAGGGCACAGCAGGGATATATTGTTGAAAAAATAAAGCATAATTATGAAATTCTTGTAGAGCCACAGCGCAGTGAGATCTATAGTGGTGAACAGACTTCCATTACCATTGATGTTCATGAATTTGACACTGCCGGACTGAAAATTCAGGCATTCCGGGCAGCGGTCATTATCAGTATTACCGGACTTGTTGACGGTAAAGTAACTCCGCCATCCGGCAGTAAGATAATAACAGATCTGATAGGAATAGCAAGGCTTGAATATAAAGCCGGCGACAAGGATAAGGAAATTTCTGTAATGGCTACATTTATTCCCGAGGGATCAGCTATTGAATATGTCGATGAGGCAACGATTACAGTCAAACCCCTGGAATACGAAGCCACACTCACTGTAGACGGTAGTATCACACATACTGTAAGATCCTCATATTCGAGAAAACAGAGTGACGGAATTGAAAGAGGAAATTACTCACTTGAGGAACGGAGCGGGGCTTCGTTTTATGTTCCCCTGAAGCTTGACAACTCAGGCGATATGCCAATGTTAAACCAGAGATGGGAATATTACCGTCCTCTCGATATCAATCTTACTCAGTTTAATGCGTCATATATGATGCAAGGATATGAATATGCAAATTCTGCCGGCGGTTTCGGACATGAGGCTACAACAATACGAATCAAAAAACCCCTGAACAGACATATTCCGGAGAAAGGGTATTTACTGAAGTCAAATATAATTCTGATCATAGATAAGAAAACAGATAAGGTTGTCAAAATTGCCACAGGGGGATTTCCGGTAGAATTTTACTGGGATGAGACAAAAAAAACGACCGGGAGAAGCTGGGATCCGGACGGATCAAGACCTATCAATGATTTTGAACATAAAACGGATGATATGTCTGAAATATTCACTCCGGGCCCTGTAGAAGATCCTGTTCCTGATCCGACAATAACAAGTGTTTCTGAGTCGCTCAAAACGTATCTGAAAGAACTGGGGACACCTCTGCCGGCTAATGTCGAGATACCTGAAGATGATAGTCAGAAAGCTGAAATTCCGCCCGACCTTCTGGTCGAATTTGGTGACGGCAGAACATTTTTTGGAGGAAAAGGGAATAAAAAAGTCGATAATTCTGAAGGATCAGATATAAACCGGAAAGAAATGACTTTCAACTGGAGTGTTACAAGAAGAAAGAAACCTTTATAAAACATTAAATATTTAAAATCATGAAAAACCTGTTTGCTTTTTCACTATGTCTTTTTTTTATACTGCCGATACTGGCAGGACAGGAAAATACACTGAAACCTTATGGTCTTAAATCAGGTATTATTGAATACTCATATTCGGGCGACAAAGTAGGAAAAGGTACTCTTTATTTCGACGATTATGGTATGAAAAGTGCCATGTTCGAAGATGCCATCGAGGACGGGGAAAAACGCAAAGGATGGATTGTCACTTATGGTGACTACCAGTATCTATGGGATCCTGACCAATCTGACGAAGGCATGAAGCTTAAAAATCCAATGATCACTTGGATAGCAGAGGCCTCAAAAGGGGATGTTGAGTCCTTCACTGAATCGATGTATTTAAAAATGGGATTCAGCAAAGGCCATGATGAGACTTTCCTGGGTAAACCATGCAAAGTGATGAAGGGAGACATGGGTAAGGTCCTGACCTGGAACGGGATACTTATGCTACTTGACATGAAAGTAATGGGAACAGGTTCGCACCAGGAAGTAACAAAGATCCAGACTAATGTTCCGGTGGATGGAAAATATTTCGTCATACCAAAGAATATTAAATTCTCGGAAATGCCGATGATGTTCTAGAAAACTGAATTGCCTTTGTGCTCTTCGTGTAAACCTTTGTGCCCTTTGTGGTTAAGTGGACTTGTTTCTAACCACAAGAGCAAAAAGTACACACGAAGGAGCACTCAGGAAATTTAAATATATCCAGGAAAGTTACAGAGAATAATCTTCAGGTCAAGGTTTTAAAATAGTAAAAAAAATTAATCATTATGAAAAAATTAATTACTCTTTCAGCAATTGCTATCCTGGCCGCTAATATTATTGCCCAACCACCCCAATTGATGAGTTATCAAAGTGTGGTAAGAAGCGCAAGCGGTGAACTTATCACCAAACAGAGCATAGGAGTACGTACCACCATATTGAGAGGAAGCATTATCCAGATAATTGTTTATCAGGAGACTTACTCCCCCAATCCTTCCACAAATGAAAACGGACTTCTTACTCTTCAGATCGGAAGTGGTACAGCATCGACCGGGGATTTTTCTAAAATCGACTGGTCAAACGGTCCATATTTTCTAAGGACAGAAATTGACCCCAAAGGTGGTACAAGTTATTCCATTTCAGGGCAGAGCCAGATTTTAAGTGTACCCTATGCTCTGTATGCAGAAAAAACAGGTTCAGAGACTGACCCGGTCTGGACAGGTGTATCCGGCAACTATTACACCAAAACCAATCTACAGACCAGCGGACAGTCGTCAGTTCACTGGAATAATCTTACAAACGTCGACGCTGATGTAGCAGATCTTGCGGATGGTAGTCTTTCAGGAACGAAAATCGGAACAGGTATTGCTGCGGGAAGTATCACTACAGGGATCCTGCCACTTGACAGACTTTCAGGTATCACCACCACACAATTATCAGCAACGGCAGGTATTACAGCAGGACAGATAAATTCAATGGCTGCCGCCAAGATTATCGGAATCGGAGATATGCGGATTCCAAGAGGCAACGGGACAGGACTGGAATCGGGATCAATTATTGACGATGGCACCAATATTGGAATGGGTGTCTATAGTCCTGAAGCCAAATTACATGTGAAAAACTATTCCGGGCCTCAGTTGAAGATTGGAAGCACCAACCAGCCTGACCTGGAGTGGTATATAAACATTGACCCTCTAAGTAATTTTTCAATGTTAAATGAGAATCGTGGCGATCCGTTTACAATATTGTACATTGATCGTGACGATCGCAATATTGGAATCGGGACCTCAACTCCCACAACAGAACTTGAAGTCAACGGACAGATAAAGATCAACGGAGGCACACCTGCTGCAGGAAAGGTTCTTACCTCTGATGCTACAGGTCTTGCTACCTGGAAGTCAATCCCTGCGCCAGCGGTGGATCATGTGTATTTCGAAGTCAAACTTGATGCTTCTTATGATTGGCCGGCAATTGGAACAACAAGGAAAATAGACTTTAGTACTAACTCAACAATCTGGGAAAATGTAGGTAATGCCTTTAACTCAACTTCCAGTACCTTTGTCGCTCCAGAAGATGGAATCTATACTTTCCGTGGCTCAATATATTTTACGAGCATAACCCCCGGTTATATGATCTATGCATTTTTGGTAGCAGGAGGAAAAAATTACGATGGTAATCGTGTCTATGCAAGCGGAGCAGCAGAAATGGTAGATGTAGATATGACTCTGTTTCTTTCAAAGGATCAGACTGTCCAATTATACGGATATGTAAATGATCCGACACCTCCTGCAGTCGTTTATGGAAATGCAGCGGAGTACACTTATACTTTTTTCTCAGGGGCTAAAGTACGTTGAGAAGAATATAGAATTTTATAAATCAAGATGCTTGTCACAAGATGCCTGATAAATGATGCAAGGTGGATGATGTATGGTTTTATCTACGTTTTATAATACGTTTTATAATACGTAGATAATAGTAAAATACAGCTGCATACCGGGAACATGTTTGCAGTAAAAAATTAATCCGCCGATTTAAAGGGAACTCATTTCAACTTAATAAGATTAACGCCAACAGATATTTATTAATAAAACGCCAGAAGATGAGAAAATCACTACTCCCCTTAACATTAATCTGTTTCTTTATTCTCATGGAATGGAATACAGATTCTCTTTTTGCTCAGCCAATTTCTGTTACTGTCCCTGATTATGCTTACGGGATGATCAATTCAGAATATGGAACAGTAACAACATATGGAGTTGCCAATCCCGGTCCTTACGGAGGATATTCAGTACAGGAAAATGCCAGTCCGAATGGTATTGCCTATGCCCACGGTTTCAGGTGGTGGGGCTATCCTTCGTATCCTCTGCTGATTTGCGGCAAGCTCCCCAGCTTTAATTTCCCCGGGGATCATGGTGTATGGGATAATTCATTACTGCCATGCATGAATCCACCAACAGGTGCTATGGGTTCATGGGGAGGTGTAATTATTGAGCCTGAAAACAGGAAGATCTGGGCCCTGACAGGAGCCAAAAAAATCGGTGCTCCCACATCACCTTATTGCATTCCGAATCCTTATGGCTCCGGACAAATCTGTTATGGTCTTCCTTCAACCTGGGGAAAAGGGGAATCATTTGGCTTTTTAAGGAGAGTAGTTGTCATCAAATCAACTGGTGCACTTCAGAAAGGCGACCCGGTTAATATTAAGGTAAAACTTACCACCAAGGGTACTGCCGACGGTGATGGTACAGTAATATGCCAGGGAGTACTTTTAATGAACAGACTTGGAAATCCGATGGAATATATGCGCTGGAGCGATATTTCTGATTTTTTCATGGCCCCTATGCTGGCAAAGTTCTCAATCGACATGAACGAAAAGGATAGTGCAACAGTATCCCTTGCCGTCGGAGATACAATCAGGCTGGAAATAGGTTTTAACAATAAAATCCAGCATGACAGAGTCGGCAGCCCGGTCGAAGCCGATGGCTGGGCAGGGATTGAACCACATAATCTGTTCGTCAGTCCGGCTTATGCAAGAACAGATACAGTAAAAAAATTCATCAAAAAATACGGGAACAACCTTACTTATGACCTTGTTTGTATGACAACAGGGGCAGTTCTGGAACCGGTTACTGCTGACGGCCCGAATCTGGACGAAGACAAGGATGGAATCAGCGATGCTCGGGAAAAAGGGCCAAATGGAGATAACAATCTATGGGACGGTGACGGGGATGCGATTCCTGACTACAAACAAGCCAATGCTGCATCTTTCCATACTTTCGACGGACTGAATTATGTAACACTTGTTGTACCATCCGGAACAATACTTTCACAAATGAAAGTTACTGCCAATCCCTCGCCTTCCAATACACCGGCTGATGCTGAATTCCCGTTTGGTTTCTTCGATTTTTCGATCGATGGCCTTAAGCCGGGTGAAGCAGTTACTGTAACCCTGATCTTGCATGAGACTACATCAGTAAGTAAATATTATAAATATGGTATTACTCCGGATAACCCTGAGCCGCACTGGTATGCTTTCACCTATAATGGCCAGACAGGAGCACAGATAAACGGGAATATTATCACCTTACATTTTATAGACGGTCAACTTGGTGATGAAGATATAACAGCCAATGGTTCAATTAAGGAACCGGGAGGTCCGGCAATAGCTGGTACCACAGGTATTACTGAACTGGTTGAAAAAGCTGGTCTGCTTGTTTATCCAAATCCCGCCGGTGATAATATCACCTTGAGATTGAACAATATACTCCCAGGTAATAATTATCTGATAACAATATTTTCGAATACCGGTGAAATAATCAGGCAGAAAGTAATAGATGTATGTGAATCGAATGAAGAGTTTAATATCCCAACCGAAAATCTGTCTTCCGGATTGTATCTGATAACACTTTCAGGTGGAAGTTTTAATCATAAAGCAAAATTCATAAAACTTAAGTGATGAATTATGAGATCCGTCTGAAAAAATCGTGATCAAAGGGATTCAGCCACACGAATTCAACAGATATTTCAGGATAAGCTTTTTTAAACTATCTATATTTACTAAATGTGTACTGGCCATTGATACTTTTGATCTGTCAACAAATCAGATTACAATTGATATAAGCGGCATACCGGAAGGTGTTTATCTGATGAGTCTGAGTGACGATGAAGTTGTTCATAAACTGAAGATCATAAGAATGAAATAAGTGTATTGGAGAAATATAATCAAAGAGAAGAAAAACATGGCAGAAATTGATCATCTTCAGAATAAATTGCTATTCTCCAATAGGATGATAACATATCGCTCCCCGCTTTTGCGCATAGCCGTCAACTTAGGAGTTGTGGGGACAAAAGTTACCCCTCCTTTTTTTAAGGAGAAGTGGCCAGACCACAAAATTGTATTACATTCAGAAAAATAAACTGTCTGGCCGGGGTGGTTTATTTAATTCTGAGAAATAAGTTCACTTTTAGTAAGTCAGCATTAACCACCCCGGCCGGGAAAGTAGAATTGTAAACATTTTAAGATCAGAAATCCCGGCCACCCCTCCTTGAAAAGGAGGGGAAAGTTATTTACTTATAAACCATTTAATTATAGTAGTTAATGTTATTAAAAAATTTCTTAGGTTGACGGCTATGCGCTTTAGCGGGGCAGGCTCTACGGAGCTCAGATTTAATTAGTTTCTATCTGCTACAAACAGGTCGTCACTATGGGACTCCCTCCATTTCGTATTGTTGAAGCCGCGTAGCAGCTACATGTTTGTAACATACGAAACATTCTCACAGTACTAAGCCGCGTAGCGGCGACCTGTTTGTAACAACGGCATTTACACCATCTCCTGAGCCGCGTAGCGGCGACCTGTTTTTAGCTGCAGAGCAACGTCATGTATAAACTATTCCTCAATTTCTCTGGGAAAGAAAATCTTGCTATTTTTATCCTATCCCCATATTAAAAGGGAATAGTTCTGATCATAATTAAATACGTGGAAATGATGATATACTTGCTGATAATAGTCGTTTTTCTTGCACTCGTTGCTCTAATTCTTTATAATTCCCTTATCAGGAAGAAAAACGACGTTGAAAATGCTTTTGCTTCGGTGGATGTTATGCTCAAGAAAAGATATGACCTGATTCCGGCTCTGGTGGATGCGGTTAAAGGTTACATGAATTATGAAAGGGATTTGCTGACGGAAATTACCGAACTCAGGGCTAAGGCAATATCAGATAACCTGACCAGTGAAGAGCGCGTAAAGATAGGGAATAAGATCCGTAAGGATCTGTCAGATATCCTGGTGGCAGTCGAAAATTATCCTGATCTTAAGGCAAGTCAGAATTTCCTTAAGCTGCAGGGTGCCATCAATGAAACGGAAGAACAGCTGGCTGCATCAAGAAGAGCCTATAATGCGGCTGTTACTGTGTTCAATAATGCAGTTGAAGTATTCCCCTCAAATATCATGGCTTCGATGATGAAATACGGAAGGAGGACTCTTTTTGATATACCTGATTCAGAAAAGGTAAAACCGGAGATCAGTCCGCTGACCACAAAAGCTGAACAGTAAAAATCAAGTATGACCAGGTATAAAAATTTCAGAGAATTCTACGAAACATCACTTAAGCCTGATCTCGAGATCATCGACCGGGACAGGAAAAAGGTTAATAAACGGGCACTTACGATTATTTCAGCTACTGTGGCAGCTGTTATTCTTGAGATTGTTCTCATTCCTTCCGCAGCTGAGATGCTGAAAGGATTTATCCCCATGATAACCGGTTTTGCCGGTTTGGTTTCCACAGGGATTGTCAGTAAAAATTACCGTAAGGAATATAAAAGCAAGATCATTGCCAAGATAACCAGTTTCCTGGATGAAGGAATGGTCTATACCCCTGAAGCCATGGTCCCTGTATCGGAGTTTATCAAAAGTGACATTTTTTCTCTTTCTGTCGACAGCTATACAGGAGAAGATCATTTCAGGGGGAAGATCGGCAAGACAGATATCGAGTTTTCGGAAGTGACTGCAAAACATCTAAATACGACCCAGTCCAATCAGGGAAGCAAGCAGGAATACATAACAATTTTCAGTGGTGTATTCGTCATTGCAGATTTTAACAAGAACTTCCTTACTCAGACTTTAGTACTTCCCGATACTGCCGAAAAGCTTTTTGGGAAATTCGGACAGACACTTCAATCGATTGGTGCTGGAAAGAAAAAACTTGTCAGGCTTGAAAATCCCGAATTTGAAAAAGAATTTTGTGTTTATGGTGAGGATCAGGTTGAAGCCAGGTACATCATTACTCCGTCGCTTATGGAAAGGATCCTTATTTATAAGCGTAAATGGAAGTCAAAGATAAGTCTGTCATTCGTTGATTCTAAAGTTTACCTGGCTATAAATATGAATAAGAATCTTTTCGAAACGAGGATTTTCAGACCCGTAGCTGATTACTCTTTTATGGAAGAAAATCTGAGATTTCTTATTCTTCTTACAGAAATTGTTGAGGACCTGAACCTCAATACCAGGATATGGACTAAAGAGTAATTTGGGATAGATTTTTGAAGTAAGAACATCAGAACCAGCCTCCGCTACCTCCTTCGCTGAAGCTGCGGAGGTCAAAGATTGCTTCGGCTGGCAAGGCAAACGAATGAAGAATTAAGAAGTAAAAAAAGGGTTCCGCGAATGTAGAACCCTCTGTTTAAAAGTCGGCGACTATCCCGTCTCTCCCTGCGGTCGACCGGGATTTCGCTCACTTAGTTCGCTCAACCTCCTCTCCCCCACGCACACTGTCAACACAAAAAAAGGCCCTGCTGTTAAGCAGAGCCCTCTGGTTTAAAGTCGGCGACTACCTACTCTCCCACTTTCGCAGTACCATCGGCGCTGACGGGCTTAACTTCTCTGTTCGGAATGGGAAGAGGTGGTGCCCCGCCGCTATAGTCACCTTAAGATCTTTTGAAGTCCGAAGTCCGGAGTCCGGAGTCCGAAGAATCTATCTTCCTGACTTCCGTTCCCGCTGTACGGGATTTCCTCACTTCGTTCGTCAACTTCCGTCTTCTGACTTCTGACTTCTGACTTCTGTCTTCCGTCTTCCGACTTCTGTCTTCTTCAATATTATTGACACCTGGCAAAAGTTAGTAAAATGTACCCTCAAAAGTCTTCGGGTTATTAGTACTGCTCAGCTTTGACGTCACCGCCTTTACACCTGCAGCCTATCAACGTCG
>JAKQPD010000325.1 GCA_029564935.1 Bacteroidota bacterium | reverse complement strand
GGTCAATGAGATGAATGAATTGGTCGGACAGAGAGGATATCAGTATAAGGACATCGCCGTCTTATACCGGGCCAATTTCCAGAGCAGGGTCGTGGAGGAAACCTTCGCCCAGATGAAAATCCCCTATTACATTGAAAACGGATTGAATTTCTATCAGAGATCAGAGGTCAGATACATCCTGGATTATCTCAGGTTGATTCTAAACCCTGACTCGGAAGAAGGGGATGAGGCGTTGAAGTCCATATTGAATGTCCCTAACCGGTATATCAGCAGGAAATTCATTCAGGAGCTGGCGGAGTTCTCCAATAAGACCAATGTCCATCTGTTTGAGGGATTGAAGTCCATGCCGGTTGATCTTCCCTATATCCGGAAGAATGTGAAGGATTTCATATCGTTTATCAGTCCTCTGGCGGATTATTCGCCCAATCTGGAGCCAGCTGAAGTCATTTCCATGATCAGAAGCCAGCTGGATTATGACCGGTTCATCACGGATGAGGACATACCGACGCCGGATGATGTGAAGATTGCCAATTTGAACCAGCTCCAGTTATCGGCGGCAAGATACTCGAGCATTCAATCCTTTCTGGAATACACGGACAGTTTTTCAGAACAGATGAGCAATGACAAGGAAGGAATAGCGCTCATGACCATTCATAAGGCGAAAGGTCTGGAGTTTCCGGTTGTATTCGTCATTGGCCTGGTTGAGGGCATCACACCCACCAAAAAAGGCGACATTGAGGAAGAAAGAAGAATTGTCTTTGTGGCCATATCCAGGGCGATGAAAATCCTCTACATCAGTTATTCCCATACTTACATGGGCCAGGCAGCAAAGAAGTCTCTCTTCATTGATGAAATCATGGGCACACAGCAGCATTCAACCATAGCCGCTTAAACGGTTTTAAATCATTCCCACGGTTAAAACAGAAAACAGGTAACCACCAGTATAAGGAAAGGTCTGAACACCTTCCCTTATCCATTTATGAAAGGATGGGAGGCTAACCCATGAGCACATCAGACAAGAGAGCTTACGTGAGCATTTACTGCAAGATCTACACGAATAATTTCAGCGACGAGATGATTGACAGGTATGCCACAGGAAAGGAAATTTATAATTTCCTATTAAAGGACGCCCAATGCTGCCTTCCAATTAAGGGAGACTGCAACCTCTGGTATCTCGGCTCCAACGAGAAGTTCGGCGACATCATTTACAATGACCGGGTATGGCACTGG
>JAKQPD010000302.1 GCA_029564935.1 Bacteroidota bacterium | reverse complement strand
CGGAGCATTTATGAAAACAGCCCGTGGTGCTATCGCTCCCAGCACTCCGGTGAAATCAAATGGCATCTTTGAAGGATCTTTTCCATAAACTGTCGCTATCCTGGGCATATAGCCCTGATGGCTCCAGCCTGTAAGATCACCACTGTAGTATTTGTAAAATGAATTAAATCCGCAACTTGTTACAACAGCTTTAATTCTTTTATCGAAAGCTGCAAGGAAAAGTGAGTTATGTCCACCCAGGGAATGTCCTATACAACCAATACGGTTGGGATCTACTTCGGGCAGTGACTGAAGCACATCAACGGCAGCCATGTGGTTCAATATGCCTTTCATTGTTGCACTCTGATAGCCATTCCCGTAAGGGTCAAATTTATAATCCCCAAAATTCGGATAATCAGGAGCAAGTGTCACATATCCGCGTTGTGCCAGTTCAAGAGCATAATGAAGATTTGGAAGTCCACCCAGTCCGGCAGGTTCTCCTTTACCAATTGCAGTCGTTTGGTGAAGACACAGAATCCCGGGAACCTTTCCGGACAGATTTAAAGGTATCAGTAAATAAGCAGGTACACGGTCATTAGCTTCGGCTGCAAAAGTGATCTTCAGGCGTTTGACATTTCCCACTGTTACTTCCTCAATGATTTGCAGATCTATTGGAACTTTCTTTGAGCGATCAGGTAAGGGTCCCATCACCTGTTGCATCCCATCAAGGATCTTCTGCCGTTGATTTTGCCATTGTCTTGCAGATCTGACTGTCTTTGTTTTTCCGCGACTGTTTTGATAAACCAGCAGATCTTTTCCGGAAGAAACAGGCTGACTAATTATTCCAACCGGAAAGATCAAAAGAAAGCAGATGAGAAAAATATACCCTGAAATCTTCTTCATGTTTGTTTATTCTTATTCGGTTAAGTTCTACACCTCTTAAGCAGTTATTATGTTAATTAATTGACTTAGTGATGTTTTGTGTCTTAGTGTCTTAGTGGCATTTTTTCCAGCCACTAAGTGTACCTCCTTAGATAACTCAGGAACATCTTTATAATAACTCCTGCCCCTCTTGCCACCCCTTGCCCCCAGGGGGGCGCTCAGACTCAAAAGTCCCCCTTGGGGGATTTAGGGGTGAGTTATATAGAAGGCACTAAGGCACAAAGGTTCACCAGTAGGTTGTAGAGGTTCTTTATCATTAATTTCATTAATCAGTAATAATTGCATTTATGAAGGCATTTACAAGTTCATCTTTTGTAAGCCCGGTAGTTTTTATATAGTGACGGTTACCGGCAGGTAAAACGGTATAACCTGCCAGCTGACCGGAGGATATCTCAATTTCTATCCCAATATCCCTCATCAGGGTCAGGTCTGAGGATTTTACAGGCAATTGAATCTTTTTATCACCTGAGATATGCCAGTAAACAGCATAAAGATCATTATTCCTTTTAAAGGTAAAGGCAATCACTTCTCTTCTGCCGTTTGCCACATCTTTTATTTGTTCACAGGGAACAAGTTCAAATTCATTCTTCTCATTAACGAGAAGAGTAAATTCCTGATCAGGATCTCGTAACATCAGTTTTTGTTCTTCAGTGAGCCATTTTTTTGCCCGTACTTCCTCCCAGCGTCTGAATACCTCAAAGTTATCTGCCGTCCTTGGATGTTGTGCCAAAACAGCGGGATTGGCATGGATCGAAACGGGGCAATCCCATGCGGCGGCTTTACTTGTAACAAACTCAAGCTGGTCAGGCTGTGTTCCGATTGTTTTTTCACCGGGCAACCAGTAGCCCAGCCATCCGAAGTTGAGACGTGTAAAATTATCCTGCATTCTCGGGGCCTCCCTGAAAGGATGTTTTATTGTTTCTGCTTTAAGTTTTTCGGGCGGAAAGATATCAAATGCATTTCCTCCTGTAAGCATGTGCCAGCTGAAATGTGTTTTTGCCGCTCCTTCAGCAAAGACAGGTTCAGGTTTCAGCTTGCTGAATACCCGCCACTGGGCATTAGCGACATGGAACCAGAAGGGAGGATTCACACCTTCTGATCCGTCGAAGTAAAGGAATTCAAAGCCGGCTTCCCAGATATCTGCAATATAATCAGCCACTTCGTCCTGGAGATCAGAGTACTGATCGATATAAACACTTGTGGCACCAAATTCGCTGACATCAAGCAGGCCAAACATATATCCAACCGGTTGTGCATTTATTGTTGTTTTGTCAATGCCTCTCTTACAACCATAAAACATATATGGCGGTTCAGTTGTATAGCCTCTGTAGGAGATCAGTTCAGTCCCTATTTTAAGCACTCTTCTGTTCCCTGCCATTGTAGAATTCTGCGGGTTCTGCTCCACATAAATTGTTGTATCTGTTTTACTTAATTGTTGTTTCAGTGTAAATATCCTTAGCAGGTTGAGTCTGTGATCAGGAACAGGTGTGACATATCTGCTGTCCCTGCCGATATGACTGTGAAGAAAATGACAACCCGGTGTGATCCCTGCATCCTTTATCTTTTTTAGCATTGCTCTCAGGTCGGCTTTCCCGTTTGGATATTCTGACCTGAAAATGTCATAATTCCCTATCAGCCTGTATCCTCTGCTTTCCAGAAAAGCAGGATAATATATGTTCATCAGCCGGAACCCGCCCATTTTTGCATATTTAATATGCTCGTCAACATTTAGGGGTGTTACATTGGATGTCCAGTAATATGACGCATTATAGAGCTCATGTCTGCGGCTTGCCACACCACCGGGAATGTTATAGTCATTTTCAACAACAGCAATTTTATCAAGAAGCTGATCTTTCGCACATGTTATCAGAACAGCCGTAACTCCGGTCATTTTTACCTTTTCATCCACTCCTGCCTGAAGGATGCGGTATCCTTCACCTTCTTCAGAATCGGCATTTGTATAAGGGCCAGCAGCAAGAATATTTACTGCGACCTTTTCATCCCAGATAACATTGAGCCAGTCGCCCCAATGGCCAAGGTTCTTTACAGGAAGTCGGAGAAACCACATCTCCGATATGGGCGGTTCAGTCATTGTAATACCATAATCCTCTGTAAGGTTAAATTCTTCCAGAGTAAATGCTATATAATCCGGTTTTATATTTATTTCAACAGTCGATTCCCATGGTATAAGTTCATAACCGATAATCAGCTTATCTCCTTCCTTCCTGATCCTGTTTGATTTAAATGTGGTCTTTTTGTTGGGATAAGCCAGTTTTACCTCATTCTGATAGGGACGGGGTTCAGTTATTGTGCTTAACGCCACGTTTTTCCCCTGCACAAGACATTCGGTTCCCGTAGCTTTGCATAATAGACTTTTTGAATAACCATCAGCGGAAAGGACCAGTTTCATCAGATCATTTTCAATTATGATATCATCAGAACTGTTGATAGTCTGCTTATTGCATGATGAGATCAGAAAAATTACCGGGATTACAGTAAGGTAAATAATTTGTTTCATATTTTATTGATATTTAATGGTTTGATTTTGTCTTTGTTCTTATTTTATGTCCCCATATCGCATAATACATTATGAAAAAATATGCCGGCAGACAAACGCTGTAAGCTACCTGGTATGATGATTGATCTGCTGCATATCCGAAAGCGAGGGGAAGAAAAGCACCTCCAATCAAGCCGGTTACCAGCAGCGACGAACCGGTTTTTGTAAACCTGCCAAGATCAGCTATTGCCATTGGCCATATTGCAGGCCACATCATGGCATTGGCCAATCCAAGCACTCCGACAAGATAGATCGAAATGTATGCCGGGAGAAGCATTATTGTAATAGTTATCGCGATCGCTGTAATTGTTGAAGCAAGTAATGCAGTAACCTGACTAATATATTTTGGAATGAATAATACCCCGGCAATATAACCCAGTATCATCCCTATTGAAACCAGCCAGACATAATTCTGAGGTGATTTAAGGTTCAGAATTGTTGCATAGTCATTTATAGATCCCAGGGCTACATATTCGACTCCCACATCAAAGAAAATTGCAACAACCCCGAGCAGGAGATGGGGAAACTGAAATATACTTGTTTTTGTACTGGCAAAAGCAGAAGCATTTGATGCCGTATCAGATTCATCTTCCCCGGCAGCCTTTATTTCAGGTAGTGGAGCAAAATAATAAAGTATTCCCATAACAACCAGTGCAGCGGCAATTATATAAAATGGAAGTATCGTGTCTTCAATCCGAACATTGTTAAGATCCATAAAGAGGGACAGGAGTAATGAAGCTGCCGCATAAAATGTTTTACTGGATATACCCATTCCGGCGATCCTGGCTGCAGCACTTTCCGGAGGTCCGATGATTGAAACATATGTATTAACTGCACCGGTTAATAATGTCTGTCCCATCCCGCTTACGAAAAGGGCAGCCAAAAAGAGAGGGAAACTGATCATCCGGGCGGCAGGTGCAATAAGGTAAAATCCTAATGCCATCATAAAAAATGCGATTATCATCCCTCCCTTATAGCCAAATTTCCTGATAATAAATCCGGAGGGTACTCCAAAAACAACAAATGCAGCAAATGTTGCTGTCATCACCAGATATGACATCGTTATTGAAATGTTGAAAGCATCTTTTACAAAAGGAATAAAAAATGCATTAATCCCGAGTGCGAATCCCAGAACCCCAAACATTGATCCTATTAATAATAATGGTATTACTAAAGTTCTTTGATTATTAGTCATGTTGATTTGTTATTTAATCATTGTTATTAATTTCCGGCAATTTGGTACATGTTATTATTCAGCTATTTAACATGTATTCTGTTATAATTTGAACACTTGTCCCGGTTCCCTCTTCCAGTATTCCCGGAGAACCACCACAGGCTTCCATTTCCATGAATCCCGAGGGATCACACCGGACAAATACTTCATTTCGTGATCCGATTTTGATATGACGTTCGAATTCGCACGGGATACTTTTCCATACATGATTTATTTACCCATTGTTTTTTTCATATCCCTCAAGATAATCTCTTTTGCTTTATTCCCATATTCCAGAGATGCCCTTATTGCACCTTCCGAGTACCAGTGTCCTTTTTCAAAGCGGTTCATATCAACACATTCCGGACAAAAGGCCATCATCAGAGATGTTTCCTGTTCCCCTGCATGATCTATCGGATATAAAGCCAGTGCTTCCGCACTCATGAAGGGACATATATGGATCCAGTTAAAAGGATCACCACCTTTTGCATGATCTTCATAATAAGTTGATGAGGCATTGTCTCCCCACCATCCGTCGCCATGTTCCCGTTCGATAAATGCGAATATCTCCTGACGTGCTGCCAGTTTAAAGGAAAGATCGGTAGGCATTCCGTTGGCGAAATTCTCACTCTGATGATGTATAAAAACATATATGTTTCGGAATCCTATTCGCAACAGGTTATAAAAGAGCTGTCGTGCAAACAGGTTAAGAACCTGGGAATCAACATGTATGCCACCATGTCGCTCAGGAGGAGCTACAGCGTATGTCCCGGCACCATAGAAGAAAGGCGGAATTATTACCAGAGGGATCTCTTTCTCAAGGATCTCAAGTGCCCGGACAACGAGCAAAGTATCAACACCAGGTGATAGATGTTCCCCGTGATACTCCAGTACTCCCAGTGCCATTGCAACAGAGGTATTCTTGTCAATTGCATCCCGGATCTGATCCGGGAACATAAATTCGTACCGCATAGCTTTTTACTTTATTCACATTAACCTCTAAATCTCGACTATTTTCATGTATTTCGACGAGAGTTTCTCAACTCCGCCCTTTTTGACAATAACGCCGTTCTCCCAGCGAAGGCCGAAATCATGATCATAAAAGAAAGTATCGACCTGGTATGTCATATTCTCCCTGAGCAGGTAGTCAGATGTAGACTCCATCCAGGGTTGCTCCACTTCCATCATGCCAATAGAATGGCAGGGGCCGTATAGCATATATTTTTCATTACCTTTCGATTTTACCCAATCCTCATAGTCCTTTACAACACCACCGGCCTGCTTTCCTGCTGCCATCAGCTCAATCGTTTTGAAATGTGCTTCAAGGCCAAACTCAATAAGCTTCTTTTTACGTTCAGGTAAAGGACCTATTGAGAAGGGAAGTCCAACACTCGAAGAGTATCCGCTGACCCTTGCTCCGATATTCAGCTGGATTACCTCATTTTTAATTATCTTGTTATGTGTAGGCCTTGAAATTGCATTGTTGGTTGATGCGCCACAGAATACATACAATGAATGACCCTCATATTCTCCGCCATGCTTATATATCTCGCGCTGGGCAATACCCACAACCTGGTATTCTGTCATGCCGGGTTTTATCTCATTCAGTATCGCTTCAATAGCCAGTTCTGATATCTGGTACGCCTTCCGCATACAATCGAGTTCATTTTCGCTTTTGACAAAACGTAAAGGCAATAGGGTCTGGTCAGCTTTAATAAGTTCAACATCAGGGAGTTGTTCTTTAAGTGACATATATACGGGCAGTGTTGTGATTGCCCATCCAACTATTCCAAGCTTCCTGACCTTTCCACCAGGTGCATATTTTGAAATGATATCCTTAAAAGTTGCAAACTTCATCCCCGGACATTCAGGTTCAGCTGACTCACGGTATTCGATCATCTTTTCTATATTCCTTAAAACACTTCGCTGAGCGCCGTAAATATCGCTCTCCGGTCCTACCAGAAGTACAGGTTCTCCCACTGACGGGACAAATACGGCACCTGATTCGAATACCGGCCAGTATTCGCTCAGATATCTGACATTAGCCATATCTGATTCAGTGGCATGAACCAGACATGCATCAATTCCTGATCCTCTGATATTAGCCTGAAACCTGGCAATACGATCATAAAACTCTTCTTTCGGGATTGTTGTAGTGTTCATAATAAATAAATGTTTAATTAATTGAGTATTTATTTGGTAAGTATCTGATTCTTCAGGCAGATTTCACTACCCTGGGATGCGTGTAAAAGTATGCAGTGCGAAAATTAAAGCTTATTGATTATAGAATCGGCTGATTATTAAATCAGGTTTCTCGTCAGATGATAATATTTCCAGGTTTTCAGATGCTTTTTTTAAAGCATATACGGACAACGGAAATTTCAATTCCTTGTTTATCAATTCTTCAGAAGCTGGTTCCTGCATGTGGTCTTTCAATCCGGCCAGTATAACTTTCCTGGGTGCAATACAGGCGATGAGGTCAGGCAGATCGTATCCTTTCAATGAACCTGTCACACCCCATGAAAATGATATTTCATAGGGATGTTCAGTTCCTCCTCCCTCACGCTTTATAAGGCCTATCCTGAAGAACCTGTTCTCTGCAACTGATCTGTAAGAGATAAGTGATCCGGACAATATTATATTATTAATTGAATTGTCGAATGCTGCTGCATGTATCAGTGGTATACACATTTCATTTATTCCCACTGCACCAATCCCTGCAGGATCAATATCCTCCCTGCTTTTAAGATAACGGGCTATCCTGCATATGTCTGCCGCCTGTATGCCAACTATACTTTTTCCGATAAGCAGAGCTGTATACCCCGTTGCAAGATCTCGTGTTGCAGTGTTCCTGGTTTCACCTGTTCCCGGAAGATCTGCCGCAGCAACAATAAAACCCTTTCTGACCAGCTTCTCTATTTCACCTCCCGGTCCCGCTTCGGTAATCTTCCCATCAGGATGCAAATAAATCAGCCCAGTATGTACTCCTCGGTTATCATTGGGAACGAAGAGAAGAAATGGAATGACATAATTACCTTCACCGGGAAGGGTAAGTTTTTCGACGGAATATCCTTCCCTCTGGTACCTTCCGTTTATAAAAGATTTTCTGTCGGTCTCTTCAGGCGGGATAAATCCTGAAAGCTTCATCGCTTTTTCTCGGACTGATTCAAGATGAGTTTCTGTGTTCATCCTGGCTTTTTCAAGATTCTGAATCAGTATCGATGATTCCTCCCGGTTAATATCGAAAATCATTTTCCCTCCCAGTGAAGTAGATATTTGCCCTGTCGGCGTTATTTTCAGATCATTTGACGGGATTATCTCAATTGTTTCCTCTTCAGGTGTTCCAGGAAGGTTGAAGTGTTTCATGAAGAATCCGTAAATTTCTGTCCTTATCTTCGGTGTCATCCAGTGTTTTGAATCATCCTCAGTTAATTTCAGGTTATCACTGGCTCCCAGCGCTTGATAAGCTTTTGAAGCTTCAGCGTAAGCTTCCCTTGCACCCTGAAGAGTAAGGTATTCATCCCTGGAAACTGAAGTCAGCAGTGTTGGTTTTGGAGCTCTCACTTCTAGAAGATCCTCGAAAGTAATGCCCTCTGCGACTCCCCCGATAAATTCTGTCTCGGCATCCTGGGCTCCTTTGGTCTCGAGCTGTCTCCGGGAAGCTGTCGCCCAGCTGCAGGGAACAGATACTTTGATCCTGTCATCAAATGCTGCAAGATAAGAAGTAATCGTGCCTCCTCCTGAAAAACCGGTAACCCCTATTCTTTCAGGATCAATATATTTAAGTGACAACAGATAGTCTATTGCCCTTATTCCATCCCAGATAAAATACCTAGCTGCAGATGAACCGGACAGGAAGCACTGATTCCCGAAATAACAGTGTTCTATTACCGAATATCCTATTGAGGAAAACTTTATATCCGGATCATAATATTGAACGTGTTCGCCCTGACCCGGAGGATCAATTGCGAATACAACAATACCCTTCTTTACAAGGTTAAGAATAACAGTCTGATACAACTCTGCCCTGAAAGATTCCTGGTTATGTCCTATTACATTGAGCACTGCAGGAACTTTATTTCTGATGCCGCCAGGAATAAAAAGACATCCGGTGACATAAAACTCCGGCATCGATTCATAAATGATTTTTTCAATCCTGTATCCTTCCTTTCTGATGGTACCCGTAATCCTGGGATTTAATGGTGTTTTCAGTGGAAATGGGCCGACCAGTTCATTCAGCTTTTTGCTTACCCACTTTTGTCTCAGACGCCAGTCATCGGCTGTTTTCAGGTTCGACACCTCTGCATCACGTAAATCATAGTATTTATCTGCCTCTTTTATCAGATGGTTTATCAGAAAACTTCCCGGATTGTTCCATCTGATCCATGAAGCCAGAACATTAAGGTTTTCTTCACCTTCCGGAGGATTTTGTATTGTCTTCAATTGTGAATCAATCCTTCCTGGAAAACCAGTAAACAAGATTATAAAGAGGACTAACTGGTACTTTTTCACTGGC
The DNA here is from genome assembly GCA_029564935.1 of Bacteroidota bacterium. Taxonomy (GTDB): domain Bacteria; phylum Bacteroidota; class Bacteroidia; order Bacteroidales; family VadinHA17; genus LD21. Next base: position 1,341 of record JAKQPD010000302.1, on the reverse strand, counting down.
ACTTGATTTACGAATGTATTTTATTAGTATCTGTAATTAAGTTCACCTATGAGCTCTTAAGCCATTTGTCAAACCAGTCAAATGCTTCTTTCTGCATGGCAGCATCAAACTTATGTGGTCCGGGATAAAAGGAGCATTTATATTTACTTCCGGCTTCCGCCTTTTCGAAAACTTCCCTGAGAATATTATCAGCGCTTTTCATTCCGTCCGGAGTATATAAACTATCGTCCATGTCGTTTAGCACAAGAGTGGGGAGGGGGACCCTTAATCCAAGTATTTCCGGAAAGTCAAGTTCATTAGGTAGTATGGGTACATAAGTCATCCATGTATGGGTGAATGATTTGTTAAGAAGAAAATCCTTCCAGGTTGTCATAAATCCGACACATACGGCACATTTTATCCTGCTGTCAAATCCTCCGGCGAATACTGTTCTCATACCTCCCCCTGATAATCCGGCACAGCCTATACGCTGATCATCAACATCATCCCTTGAGCACAGAATATCAATGGCTTTCATGTCTTCGGCAAGAAACACCCCCGGCCAGGTTGTTCCGGCGCAGAAAAGCGATTTTGCCATTATATGTTCATGCTGGCCAGCCCATCTGTTATATGCTTCAATATTTTGGGGATTTTCGGGATCATTGTCGGTCAGTCCCTGTCTTTGAGAAGCCGGAACATCCTGCATCATTACCCGTCTGCTGGCAAAGGGAAAAGCATCGGGGACAATGACAACATAACCTCTGCGGGCAATCTCATTTGCCCATGCCTTTCCTTCATAATATTCTTTCTGATGGCTGACCATCAGCGGATGCTGTTTATCCGAAGTCTTTGTAATCTTTCTGGTCCCGAAATACTTGTTACCGCCGTGGTCATGAAAACCAAGAATTCCGGGAAGTTTCCCAGTAGCATTCTGTGGCTTTAGCAGAATTGCATCAGTCGGCCTTCCGTAAGGGAGCTGCCACCTCAGCTCCTCAATATGAAGTCCATCGTAATTGTATTCTTTTACTTTGGTAACTGAAGGTATTCCCCCAATGTCAGGCATACCGAGTCTTTCTTCAAGTCTTTTCTTAGCCTTCTTTCTCCATTTTTCAATGTTTTTATACTCTTGCCGGCGAAAAGATAAGGCAGGAAGACCTTTTTCCGTAAGACCAGCGGCCCATGGTCCATATGGACCGATCATACTCGTTCCGGTCTCCTGTGGTACAGACATCATTGAATCAGTTTCCCCGGCAATAAATGCATCCGGTTTGTATTTCTCTGAAAAATTCTCCGGATTATAAAATTTATTTCCGGCAAGGCCAATTCCTGCGGCGCCTGCAAGTTTGATAAAATTTCTCCTGT
>JAKQPD010000281.1 GCA_029564935.1 Bacteroidota bacterium | reverse complement strand
GTGAACAGGGTCTCACTTGCTGTCAAAAAACCTCCGGTGATAATCCCGGTCCATATTACTACTATTAAGGAGAAAACTGTTGAACTGGAATAGAGATGAAGAGATATCTTAAACTGTCAATAACTGCAGTTCTGATTCTTGCTGTTGTAGCGCTGATCTATCCTCCGTACAGCCGGTGGGCGCGTGATCATGTAAATAAAATTACCGCGACCACAGATCATCCGGTCAGATGCGGATCATGTCACCTCTACCTGCAGAAGCCAGGCTTTATTTCAAAACTGGTTAATGCAGAATACCATTCTCCTTTTAATCTGGCTGTTTCAGAAGACGGCAGATCGTTATACGTTGTAGCGGAAGAGAGTAATAAATTGCTTGTGGTTGACAGAGAGTCCCGCAAGATAACTCATGAAATAGGAGTAGGTGTGCGTCCTCACAGCATTGTTATTGACAGAGGCGGAAAGACAGCCTATGTAAGCAACCAATGGTCAGATAACGTATCAGTTGTAGACCTTGCTTCCTTTCATGTAAAGGAAGCCCTGAAAACCGGAAACGGACCGGCAGGTATTGGACTGAGTAAAGATGAACAGAGCTTGTTTGTCGTTAATTCATTTTCTTCAGATATATCGGTTATTGATCTGAAGACCAGTTCGGAAAGGAAGAGGCTGACAGCCGGTAATAATCCAACCGGTCTGCAATCTTCTCCTGACAGAAGTATGGTATACATAACAAGCCGTCGTACGCTGTCAAAGCCTTTCGATGATACTATAAGGTGTGAACTGACTATCCTGAGTGACGGAAAACAGAGAATATCTGCCAGAAAGGACATCATTTCGGCTTATATGATGGAAAATATTGCATTTACGCCATCCGGAGATCTTGCGCTGATGCCTGTGGTAAGGCCCAAGAATAATGTTCCGACCATTCAGATCGAGAGAGGCTGGATGATGACCGGGGGAATAGCGGTAATAGAAATGAAACCGGAAGGGAGGATAGCTCAACTGCTTTTGGATGAGCCGAATGCCTATTATGCTGATCCCTTCGATATCTCGGTTACACCTGACGGAAAAACTGCTTTTGTTTCACATGCAGGATCAGATTGTATTTCAGTAGTTGATATTGATGCTGTAAGGGAAATAATAGCCGGATCGACAGATGAGCTGCTGGAACAGTATGCACATCATCTTGGTATCAGCAGCCGTTTCGTAATAAAACGTATTCCCACGGGTGCAAATCCCAAAGGGCTGGCAATATCGCCAGATGGCAAGGAACTGTACGTGGCAGAACATCTGGACGACCGGATAGGCATAGTTAGCACTGAGACTCTTGAAATGAAGGAAAGGATCGATCTTGGCGGCCCCCGGAGAACAACAGTAAACCGCCGGGGAAGACAACTGCTGAACAATGCGGGAGGAACTTTTCAGAACCAGTATTCCTGTTTTACATGTCATCCCGACGGCCATGAGGACGGGCTTGTTTATAATATGGCTTCGAAGGATATGGGCCGTAATATGACAAATACACAATCGCTGAGAAATATCGGTGACACACCTCCATATAAGTGGAATGGTAAAAATCAAACAGTTTATAAGCAGGACGGGATGCGTTTTTCGACAGTGCTGACACGAAATGAGCCATTCAGCTACAGGGATCTGGACGCACTAACCGCATATATTATGACAGGAATACCGAATCCTCCGAATCTTCTTTATAATCCTGCCGGAGAACTAACTGATGCACAGAAACGTGGGAAAATGATATTCGAAAGGACACATGATTTTGCCGGTTTTGAGATACCGGTTTCAAACCGATGCGTGACCTGCCATCCCGCGCCATTTTTCACCAACCTTCAGATGGTTGGTGTCGGAACTCTTGCCGCCAGCGATGATTCAATTCTGTTTGATACACCCCATCTGAATAATATTTTTGCTTCTCCGCCATATCTTCATGACGGAAGGGCAGCCACACTCGAAGAAATCTGGACTATTTACGGTAAGACGGAAGAACATGGCGCGGTAAATGACCTTACAAAAATACAGCTTAATGAGCTGATAGAATACCTTAAATCGCTCAGAGATCCTGATTACGAGGATGGCAGTAATAAAACGCTGAAAGCGGCATTTGGAAATAAATAAGCATAAACATTTTTCCCTATGAACAGTAAAACATACAAATACATAATTGCATTCTCAATACTTGCTTTATTGATTGTTACAGGGCTCTTATTGATAAGAAACCCCGCTGAAACGGAGAATATTCCTGTTAATAAGAATCAATCTGTCATTGAGGATTACCGTAACAGCGGGGACAGGTATCCGGGAAACAGCTCACAGGTAATTAAAGAAGCGGGAATGGTTCCTGTATACGGTAACTGGCGTACTTTTACCACAAAAGACGGGCTCCCTTCCGACAAGGCTTATACCGTGAGGATCGACGGTGACCGTGTACTGGTCGGAACACATGACGGTATGGCTGTATACGAAAATGAAAAGTGGAAAACCTATACCACAAAGGACGGACTAGCCCATAACGGTGTGGTGTCAGTTGATGTGGACGAGCTGACCGGTGATGTCTGGATCGCGACACTTGGAGGTCTGAACCGCTGGTCGGGCGGTAAATTCGAAACCTTCAACCAGCTAAACAGCGGAATGCCAAACGATCTTGTTTACAATGTCTTTTGTTACGGTGCTCACATCTGGGTGGCAACAGGCGGAGGCGCAGGTCATTACGATACCCGGACAAGACAATGGGAGATATTCACTGAAATGAATGCTCCGATGCACGAACCATGGACCTACGCTCTGTCTGCAGGGGACGGGAAAGTGTGGATTGCAGCATGGGGAGGCGGTGTGATAGAATATAATACGGAAACATCACAATTCAGGGATTATGTCGATCCCGACGGTTTCATGGAAATAGACCTTCAGCCGGACGACGGTGTGATCCATGATATTACCACGGCAACCGCCTATTCAGACAGTATTTTATGGGTTTCAACCTATTTCGGAATGAGCCGGTATGACGGGAAGAACTGGAAAGGTTATTTTGATCATGACAGCGGACTGGCAAGTAATTTCATAAATTTCATAAGAGCTGAGGGTAAAGTCGTATTTGTTTGCTGCGATAACGGATTAAGCAGTACAGACGGCACAACCTGGGTCACTTATAAAAAAGACGATGACAGTGAAAACGGGAAAGCAATAATAACTTATGGTACTGAAAAGAAAGAAATTCCGCTTTCGCCTTCAATTTCACATAATTTCATAATCGGCGTGGATGCCTGCGGTGATTTCCTGTGGGCTGCCACATCCAAAGGCGTTTGCAGGGGTGAATTGATTAAATAAAATCAAAAATTATGATAACAACTTCCAGGATCAGACTAGCTCACCTGATAATATTTCTCCTGCCTGTTTTTTCAATCCTGTCAGGGCAGGAAAAGAAGACTAATTATGGCAATATCCCGGATGAACTGGTTGCCTACGACAGGTACCAGAAGGCATATAAATACCATTTTCTTGAACCGATAAAATTCTACGGAGCCGGCCGTGAAAAAATTCCGCCGGCCGGTCTGAAAGAAGTAAGGATCGGATTTCTTGGTCCTCTTGAAGGTTCAATAATCGTTACCCTTGGTAAACAGATGCTCCAGGGATCAATGCTTGCAATAGAGGAAGCCAATAAAAAGGGAGGTTATAAAGGCATCCCGTTCAAGCTGATGGTCCATAATGATGTCGGATTGTGGGGAGCAGCAGCAAATGAGATCGTTAAGATGGACGACGAGGGAGTGTGGGCATGGGTGGGTACAATTGACGATGTCAATTCGCATGTTGCGATCAGGGCAACACTGAAACTTGAAATACCGGTCATTAATCCCGGTGATCCTGATCCTACATATACCGAGACAAATATTCCATGGGTATTACGCAACATTCCGGATGACAGGCAGAGCAGTTATGCCCTTGTTAAAATGATTTATACAGATAAAGGGTATAAGAGAGTTGCAATGATGAGGGCAAACAACAGGTATGGCAGGGTTGGTACAATGCATTTTAACAGGTCTGCAACTAGAATTGGCTTCCCTCCGGTAATAGAAGAGCGTTTCAATGATCTTGAAACCGATTTCAGACAACAGCTTGAAAGGATAAAAAAGATAAATCCGGATGCAATACTTGTCTGGGGAAATGCAAAAGAATCAGGTCTGATAGTAAAACAGATACGGGAAATGGGAATGACCCAGCCTGTCTTCGGATCCGACAGGATGGTAAACCCTGAATTCCTCGAAACGGCCGGGAAACATTCTGAAGGAGTTGTTACTACCTGTCAGTACAACCCGGATGCCGATGAACCGAAACTGAAAGCTTTCAGGGCAAATTATACCAAACGTTTCGGTATGGAGCCGAACGTTTTTGCCGCTCATGCCTATGATGCCGTTAATATGATAATTGCAGCAATACATAAAGTCGGATTGAACCGTGTACTTATAAGGGATATCCTTACCGATCTTAAAACTTTCCAGGGTTACAGGGGCGTTACAGGTGTTGTTATTTTTGATGGTGCCTTTAATAACTTAAGGCCAATTTATATGGCAAAAGTCAGCAACGGCAGATTTGAATTTTCTCCTGCTCCCAGATATGAACAGGAAAATGTTATTTATAAAAAAGTTAATGTTGGTTATTAAAACTAAGGAAAAGGAGAAATGGAAGGGAATTTAAATAATGACCCTGCAGGTGTTGAAGGATGTGCCGTTCCTGTAAGGGTTAAAAAAAAGGCTAAAGCTGACTCTTCAGTTATAGACGTCAGCGGAATACCGGTTGGTACGGGTGCTCTTACAATTATTGCAGGTCCGTGTGCTGTTGAGAGTTATGAACAACTCCTGGAGACGGCGAAAGCAGTAAAGAATGCGGGAGGCGTTATTCTGAGGGGCGGGGCGTTCAAACCCCGTTCATCACCATATAATTTCCAGGGACTGGGTGAAGCCGGGATAAAAATGCTTGCTGATGTCAGTAAACAGACAGGATTGCCTTTCGTGACAGAGGTAATGGATACACGAATGGTTGAATTTGTTGCAGGATATGCCGATATGCTCCAGGTCGGATCACGGAACATGCACAATTATCCGCTTCTGATCGAGGTGGGTAAAACCAGGAAACCGGTTTTGCTTAAACGTGGAATGATGGCTACAATAGAAGAATTCCTCCTTTCTGCAGAATATATCCTTAACCAGGGTAACGAAAATGTTGTTCTTTGTGAGAGGGGAATAAGAACATTTGAAACAACTACCCGTAATACTCTGGATCTTAGTGCTGTTCCAATGCTGAAGCATCTGACGCATCTGCCGGTGATAGTGGACCCCAGTCACGGAACAGGTCACAGATGGATGGTACCGTCGATGGCAAAAGCATCGGTCGCCGCCGGAGCCGACGGTCTGATAATGGAAATTCATTATAAACCCGAAGAGGCCTTATGCGACGGACATCAGTCGCTGAGCCCTGATGAATTTTCTCTTCTCATGACCGATCTGAAAAAGGTGGCAAAAGCAATTGGAAGGGATCTGTTATAAGAAATCAGAATGAG
>JAKQPD010000274.1 GCA_029564935.1 Bacteroidota bacterium | reverse complement strand
ATGCCGGAAAATAAATTTCTGACAAATTTTCAGGTTTTTTGTTCGTTAAATTTAAAAATTCCTTAAATACCTGATACTGGTGCATTAAAATATATTTTACGCAAAGAAGCTTGCCCTGATCTCTGTTTTACTTTATCTTTAATAAAATTCACAATCATGAAAAACCCAGTCTGTACCGTACTGATATTTATATTATTAAGCTTATTATATGGCTGTAATTCCGGCAAAAAGGATCAGGCAAAAATTAATGTTGCATCAGATACTCTGGTTATTGAACATATTTTTCCTTTTCAATATCAGCATTGCCACGGATCATCAATCGTTGAACTCCCCAACAAGGATATTATGGTCGCATGGTTCCAGGGAAGCGGTGAAAGAACAGCCGATGATGTCGCAATAAAAGGTGCGAGACGGGATCACAAGACTGGTAAATGGAGTGAGCCGTTCATCCTGGCGGATGTGCCTGATTTCCCCGATATAAATCCTGTATTGTTTCTCGACGGTAAACAAAGATTGTGGCTTGTCTGGTATACGGTTCTTGCTTACCAGTGGGAATCATCAATCCTGAAATACAGGATAAGCGAAAATTATATGCAAAAATCGGGACCACCCGAATGGAAATGGCAGGATGTGATCCATATAAAACCCGACGGAAGTGTTCCTGACGGAATTGGAAAAAATGATGCATTTGTTCAGACACTGGAAAGAAAATACAGTGAATTCCATGATAACCTTGTTGAAAAAGGATTCATTAACAACGAAAAAGGACCCATCACTGATGAACTCTGGGACAGGGCACTGGTTCAATATTTCTCCATTGCAAAAGGAACAAGATTTACAGCAACCGGGACAGATATTAATGAAAAAGGTGAAAAAGTAAGAACAGAACTTGGTTTTCCTCTTCAGCGAAGAATAGGCTGGCAGAGCCGTAACAAACCCCTGATAATTGGAAACAGAATGTTGCTTCCCCTTTATTCTGACGGATTTGATTTTTCACTTATTGCCATTACAGATAATTGGGGGGAAACCTGGCATTTCAGCGAACCGATCGTCGGTGCAGGATCCATTCAGCCTTCACTGGCATTGTGCAAAGACGGAAGCATTACCGCATACATGAGGGATAACGGTCCTCCACCAAAACGTCTTGCAAAAAGTATATCATCAGACATGGGAGAGACCTGGAGCATGGTTGAAGATTCTGATATTCCCAATCCGGGAACGGCAGCGGATATAGTCGTATTAAAAAGCGGGAACTGGATTCTTGTTCATAATGATGTCGAAGAAGGAAGACACCGTCTCTCAGTATGGATGTCAGAAGATGAAGGTATAACATGGCCATACAGGAAAATTCTGGTAAACGGGGAACCCGGAAGCGATGTAAGAGGCCATTACCCGGCAATTATTCAGAGTAGCGACGATAACATTCATGTTTCTTATACAAACCAGATCCCGGGTCCTGGCGGCCAGCCTTCCCTGAAAAATATAGTTCATGCGTCCATTTCAGAAAAGTGGTTGACAAAAATGTAATATCTGCCTGATGGAAGAAATCAGTTAGAGATAAATAATCGGAACCGAGTTAAAAGATTTAAAGTATTTTATATTTTCTTTTCCTAAAGGGCGCTATGTTAACCAGATCTGTTGTACTAAGAATTTTATTCCATCCTTGGTTCTTAAGCCCTTTCTGAAGTTCTTTATCTCCGCTCCAAAGGTAACCCTTCAAATGTTCAGCCAGTGCAACAAACTCCGTGTCATCGATATCAACTTCCCGGAATAATGATTCTCATAGATTATTTTGCTTCTTCGTCCTGCTCCATCGGCCCCTTTTTATTTCTTTAACAAGGGAATCAACATCTTCCTGTTTTGCTTTTGATTTTTTGGAAATTTCCCTGAATTCAAAAAAGTCTGCTAAATCCTGAAGGAAATCAAGATTCACATTCTTAGGCAACCTGAAGATTATTTCCTTATCAGTTCTTTCAATTATCATAACAACTTTTTTTCAAATATATTAATTAGTTACAAAATTCAACTGTCAAACTCCGGATAGGTTAAACCTGTTTTCCGGAGAAGTGGCTGACAGAATGAAATTTTATTTATTCAGAGTGCTCCAGGTAACCAGCGGCGATCTGTAATAATCTATTTCCATAGCTTCAAACCTTTCTCCGTGTTTACCAAGCCTGGTCTTATATTCATCCCAGCTCCTTGATGCAACAGGGGTCCATCCTATCTCTGCAATACCCGGAAGACGGGGGAATACCATGTATTCGATTTCATCAATATTTGTTAAAGTCTCTGCCCATAACGGAGCCTCAACCCCCACAATATGTTCCTTACCAATACCCGGAACCAGTGATGCGGGATCCCAGTTATACGCGGCATCAACTTCAATATATGCTGCCCAGTGGAGCCCCAGTTTCGTTGTTTTATCATACTGCATATCAATATATGCTTTATTTGCAGGCGACATAAGTAACTTTGCTCCCTGCCTGACTGCCTTGTCTGCATTTTCGGCATTTGACCAGTGCTGTGCAATTGTATTTGACCTCATCACCGACAGGGCAATCTCATCCCAGCCTATTGAGGATTTGCCATATTTTGCAACTATATCCTGAACCCGTTCCATAAAGGGAATATAATCTGATACTTTTGTTGAATGTGATTCATCTCCTCCGATATGAATATATGGACCGGGCGTAATTGCAGCAAGCTCTCTTATAACATCATCTATGAATTTATAAGTAATCTCTTTGTTAATGCACAGTGTACTGAATCCCACTTCGGTGCCGGTATAAAGCGGTTTTGCCTTTCCGTCGCAATTTAATTCAGGGTAAGATGCGAGAGCCGCATTTGTATGTCCGGGCATATCTATTTCGGGAACAATTGTTATATAACATTCTTTTGCATAATCGACTATGGCTGAGTATTGCTCCTGTGTATAAAATCCTCCCTTGCCCCCTCCTACCTGTGTACTGCTTCCATATTCTGTAAGTTTCGGCCAGGATTTGATCTCAATTCTCCATCCCTGATCGTCTGATAAATGAAGGTGTAACATGTTCATTTTATAATATGCCAGAAAATCTATATACCTCCTTACATCATCAACGCTGAAAAAATGCCGGGCTACATCGAGCATTGAACCCCTGTACGAATATTCGGGATAATCGGTAATAGTGCCCGTAGCTATTTTCCATGGCCCTTCCTGAGGGGTGGTCATCTCAACACCTGCCGGAAAAAGCTGCCTCAGAGTCTGCACACCGTAAAATAACCCTTCATGAGTTCTGGCAGAAAGCCTTATCTGTTTCTTTGTTATAACGAGTTCATAACTGCCTTCCTTCTGATTCCCTCCAACCCCGGATAATGTTAGAAGAATGGAACCGTTCCCCGGTTCAGTAAAAGTGGTCTTTACATTGAGCTTAAATCCTGTTGCAGGTCGTAGCCTGTCAGCAAGATAGTGACC
>JAKQPD010000265.1 GCA_029564935.1 Bacteroidota bacterium | reverse complement strand
ATTGTTGACCAGCGGTACAACGGGTTACCGAATCCGGATCTCAGGGAAGCGTGCAGCTGGGGAATAGTCTCAGGAGGATTTACATGTTTTTATATAGGTGGTACCTGGTTTGAAAATCAGCCGGGAGAGAAACTGGAAAGGATCAGACCATATTATGAATCTTACAAGAAGCAGATATCATATTGAGCGGAACAGGATCCTGATCTTCGGTGCAGGAAAGATCGGCAGGTCGTTTATCGGACAGCTTTTCGGAAGGAGCGGATACAAGCTTGTCTTTGTTGATGCCGATCCTGTACTGGTCGAAAGGTTGAATAAAAAACAAAGTTACAGGATTATAATTAAGGGTCAGAAAGACGAGGAGATTTTGATAACCGGTCTTGAGGCAATATCTGCTTTTGATAAGGCAAAAGTAGCAGAAAATGTTGCAACCGCAGGAATTATGGCAGTATCGGTAGGAAAGAATGCATTAGAGAAAGTGGTACCGGTTATTGCCGAAGGTTTGAAAATAAGGTATTCCGCTTCTCCTGATTCTCCAGTTGATATTATCCTTGCTGAGAATATGAGATCGGCAGCAGAATTTGTAAAGAGCGAACTTGTAAAATATCTTCCTTCAGGGTTTCCCGTTGATGATTATGTGGGTCTTATTGAAACAAGTATCGGAAAAATGGTGCCTATTATGCCCCTTGCGGAGATAGAGAATGATCCTCTGATCATTTTTGCCGAACCCTATAATACCCTGATCCTTGATGCAAAAGCTTTCAGAAATCCAATACCCGGGGTATCGGGACTGGCGCCGAAAAGCAACATTAAAGCCTGGGTCGACAGGAAAGCATTCATTCATAACCTGGGACATGCAACAGCTGCTTATTACGGAAATCATTTATATCCCGATGCAGTTTATATGTATGAGGTCCTTGATCATCCTGAAGTTAAGCAGTTTACAAGGGAGGTGATGCTTCAGTCGGCTGAGGTCCTGAGAGCTGCCTATCCGGACGATTTTACCATGCAGGATCTTGAAGAACATATTGATGACCTCATATCACGGTTCAGGAACCGGGCGCTAAGAGATACAATTTTCAGGGTAGGGCAGGACGTTCAGAGAAAGCTGGGCCCGGATGACAGATTCATGGGAGCAATCCATATGGGAATGAGATTCGGGATGCCTTATGACAGGATAATAAAAGCTATGTCGTATGGATTTGTCTTTAACGCAAAGGACGAGTCAGGTAACAGTCTGCCATCCGATCTGGCTTTTATAAATTCAGCACGAACAGATTTAAGGAAGACTCTTACGGAGATACTGGGATTTGATCCTGTAATTGATAAATCGGTTATCGATGAACTTACAGCAGCCCTCTCAGACGCATCCACCCAGCTGGAGGCAGGCCGGGAGGGGGGTAATTGGTAATCGGTAATCGGTATTCAGTAATCGGTATTCAGTAATCGGTATTCAGTAATCAGTAATCGGTAGGGGAGAAAATTAACTATATAAAATTAAATTATCATGAGGCTTGAAAATAACAAATCAATCCTTGAGGTTAATCTGAACGGTGGAATGATCCCGGATTTTCACCTGAAAGAATTACCTCTCAATCCGCTCAACTGGAAACATAATGAACCTGAAATGCCTCCATTTGAGGGACATTTTGTCTGCTTTGACCGTTGGGGGCCACCTTCGGAAGGAGAAAAAGCAAACGGTTTTGTGCATCACGGAGAGATAAACACTCTTAAGTGGACCCTTCTGTCAGAACCACAGAAGAAGGACGCACTGACAGGCTTTACAACAACCTGCAGTCTTCCTATGGGAGGCTTGCAACTGACAAGGACAATTGAGATGCCTGAAAATGAATCACTGTTTTTTGTCAGGGAGGAGATTAAAAACCTGAACAAGTACGGACGTATGTTCAATATTGTTCAGCATGTAACACTCGGACCGCCTTTCCTGGATAAATCAACACTTTTTGATATAAATGCAAAAAAAGGATTTGAAAATAAGGAAGACGGTAGCCTTGACCAGGAGGAACCGGTAATCACATGGCCGGCGGCAGAATATAAAGGAAAGGAGATCAATCTCAGGCAATTCCATACAGAATGGCCCAGGGTTGTTTCGTTCGTTTATGACAGGAATGAATTATATGCCTGGGTGACAGCCTGTAATCCCACAAAGAATCTGTTGCTGGGTTATCTGTGGAAGACTGAAAATTATCCCTGGATAAACTTCTGGCGTTCAATGGAAAACAATGTGCCCTATGCATTCGGAATGGAGTTCGGGACTACAGGATTACATGAACCGTTTCCGGTTCTGGCCAGGAAAGGTAAAATATTCGACAGGAATATTTATGATTTTATCGATACCGGAGAGATACTCACCAAATCCTATACTGTTTTCCTTGCTAAAATCCCGTCTGATTATAAGGGAGTCGGTAAAATTGAATTATCAGATTCGTCAATGACGGTAATAGAAAAAAACAGCCCTTCCCGGAACATTGATTTTAAACTTTAAAACTTATTTTTGATGAATTCCAGAGAACGACTTCTTACAGCAATAAATCACAAAGAACCCGACAGGATTCCCATTGATATCGGAGCTACCCCAAGTTCCGGCATATCAGCTGTGGCTTATCACAATCTGATAAAATACCTGGGAATGAATCTGAAAAATCATGTATATGATGTCATACAGGAGGTGACACAGCCGGATATGGAAATCATTGAAATGTTCAAGGTTGATGTACTTGATATCGGCAGATTCTTTAATAATTATGAAAGTTACTGGCAGGAGCTTGAACTTATTCATGGCGTTCCGGGCTTATATCCGAAGTGGTTCAATCCTGAGAAACAACCCGACGGCAGCTGGCTGGCTCCGGGACCAACCGGTGAATATATAGGTAAAATGCCGGCGGGAGCAACCTTCTTCGACCAGGTAATTTTCCCTTATGTTGACGGCTATCCGGCTGACTATCGGAATATTGACTATGATAAAACGAGGGTCAGCTGGGGAGGATTCGGTTTTCCGCCATATGACAGAATGGGAGAAAAAGACTTCTGGAAGATGCTCAGGGAAACCATTGCCGCTGAAAAGGCTAAAACCGGTAAAGCCCTGCTCATAGGAGTGGGCTGTAACCTGTTCGAATGGGGTACATTCCTCAGGAGGATTGATAATTTCCTGACGGATCTTTACATGGATCCTGAAAATGTCCACAGGCTGATTGACAAGCTTCTTGAAGAGCATATGGATTTCCTTGAAAAGATCTGTTCTGCTGTGGGAGATCTCGTGGAAGTGATAAAGTTCGGGGATGACCTCGGGACCAATACCGGCCCGTTCATGCCGCTTGAGATCTATAAGGAATTCTTTATGCCGGGACATAAGCAGATGTGTGATTATGTAAAAAGTCACAGTACAGCACATACAATGCTGCATTGCTGCGGGGGTATCTATGAACTGATCCCCGGTCTGATCGAAGCAGGATTTGAGATCCTGAATCCTGTCCAGATAAACGCTTACGGTATGGAGCCGGAACGTCTTAAAAAGGACTTCGGGAAAGATGTTACATTCTGGGGAGGTGGCGCTAATACACAGAGCATTCTTAATAAGGCTGCACCATTGCAGGTGAAAGACCATGTTAAGCGTAATATAGAGATCTTATCAAAGGGCGGAGGATTCGTTTTCAACACTGTCCACAACATCCTGCCCGATGTGCCGCCTGAGAATATTATGGCGATGTTCGAAGCTATAAGGGAATTCGATTGATGGTTTGTTGTAATGGCACAATGGCGCAACGGCGCAATGGCACAGAGGCAAGAAGGCATAGAGGCGAAAACGTATAAAGGCTCAATGGCGCAACGGCATATAGGCACAGTGGCTCAGTGGCAGGAAGGTAGCCAGGACAGAATATTGTAATCGCAATAGACTTTACTTATAAAAATAATTTCATAAATATTTAACCGACCGAACTATGAAGAAAAGATTATTTTCAATTGTATTAATACTTCTGGTAGTGAATTCATTTTCAGATGTTTATTGCCAGACAAAGAGAGTGCCTGTAAAAAAGGCGGTTCCCCGGGATTCTATCCATGTGGTAGGACATGCACATATGGATATGAACTGGCTTTGGACTTATGCCGAGACGATGCAAATGTGCAACGACAACCTCAGGCAGGCAGTGGCATTCTTTAAGGAATACCCTGATTATACTATGCTTCAGAGTCAGGCAGCAGTATATAATTTTGTCGAAATGGTCGACCCTCCTCTTCTCGAAGAAGTAAAATACTATATCAAAAGGGGACGACTTGAGCTTGCAGGAGGCATGTGGACAGAAGGTGACATGAACCTTTCGTCGGGAGAAGCGATTACAAGGTCCTTCCTTCTTGGGCAGAATTATTTCCAGAGCCGCTTCGGAAAAATGGCTAAGATCGGATGGCTTCCGGATAATTTCGGCCATATATCACAAATGCCCCAGATACTAAAACTTGCAGGGTGCGATTATTATTATTTTCATCGCTGTAAACCTTACCTTGGTACTTTCTGGTGGATAGGGCCAGATTCCTCAAAGGTCCTCTGCTATGCCAATGATACCTATAACGGTGAGATAACCAATGAGCTAAGAAATGAAGTAAACAAATTCTCACCCGATAAAAAGAGGATACTTCATATCACCGGGGTGGGTGATCATGGAGGAGGACCTACACGTGCCAATATTGAAATGGTACATCAGCTGGACAAGACTCCTGGCTACCCGTCAGTTAAATTCACAACAGCTGAGAAATTTTTCAGACAGGCATCAAAGGAGATGGATGGCCGCCCTGTGCATCGTGGTGAGATGCAATTTATCTTTGAAGGCTGCTATACAAATGTTGCAGGAATAAAAGAAGGCAACAGGAACAGTGAGAATGCCCTTTTTGCAGGTGAGTTTTTCAATACCCTCCGATGGTTAAACGGTGACACTTATCCTGCGGCAGAATTCAATGATCTCTGGAAAACAGTTACATTCAACCAGTTTCACGACATCCTTCCGGGGTCTGCTATTTATGAAGCAAACCGTGAAGCGGTTGCTCGTTACAGTGAAGTGCTGAGGAGGACTACTGAGCTCCGGAACAATGCCTTCAGGAAAATGGCCGACGAAGTTAAATTCCAGGAAGGGAAGGGACAGCCGGTTGTTGCATACAATCTGCAGCCATTCATCCGTAAAACGATCGTCGAAGCTAATATATATTCCCACGAGGAACCGGCTACAATTAAGGTAACATCCTGGGGATCTAATTATTATGGAAAAAAATTCACCCCTGTAGACAAATCTAAACCGGAAGTAAAAGCTTTGCCTGAGAACGAGAATTTCCTTTCAGCATCCTATAAACCCAGACAACTTAAATCCGATGGTAATCTGGCAACAGTAATGGTCCGCGACGGATCAGGCAAAACCTATCCCGCCCAGATAGTCTGGTCGAAACCAACACCTCCCGGATTCACTTCAAAAGTACAGTTCGTCGTTGATAATATGCCGGCCGGAGGTTACAAGACATTTTATATAGATATGACAAAGCCGGGAGAATTTAAAGAACCTGTCCCTTTTGAAAACAATACATTCGAAACTGATTATTTCAAAATAAAGATCAATCCCGCTACAGGAGGTATAACAAGTCTTTATGACAAACGAACAGCCAAAGAGTACGTACGTGAAGGAGGCCAGTTGAATAAGCTCAGGATGTATCTGGAAGACAAAAAAGGAGGGATGAAATCCTGGACTATAAACAAGATTGTAAGGCAGGAGGATGTTTCAAATGTCGAAAGTGTGAAAATAGTCGAAGCCGGTCCTGTAAGGGTATGTATAGAAACTGTTCATACCTGGGGTAAGTCAAGATTTATCGGTCGCACATATCTATATCGTTCCTATCCGCGTATTGATTACGATCTTGAAGTTCACTGGCTGGAGACCGGAAGCGATTCAACAGATTCTCCGATGCTGAGAGCGGTATTTCCAATAAATATGCCCGGAGCGAAGTTTTATTCACAGGTGCCTTTCGATGTTGTTGAGAGACCTGTGGATGGAAAGATAAACGGAAGAGATGCACCCTCACATCTGAGGCATGCCGATGCTTATGGTATTAAGGCTGAGGTTGATGACGGACAGGAGGTGCCTGCACAGAAATGGGTCGATGTGACAGATGGCAAAGTGGGGATAGCACTACTTAATAAAACAAAGTACGGTCATTCCTATGCACGTGGGGACCTGAGGCTTACTCTTATGAGATCAGCCGGTGATCCTGATATTTACCCCAACCTCGGGAAATTCAATATAAGCTATTCACTTTTTCCGCATGCAGGAGATTATACCGGCGGGGTATGGGCAGAAGGTGATAATTTCAATGTACCTGTTTATGCAGCCGAACCCCCGTCGCTCGCTCTGGCTGAGGAACATGCCACTCGTCCCGAAGAAACTTCATTTTTCTCGGTTGATGCACCGGGAGTTTTCATTTCAGGTATTAAACCATCAGAAGATGGCAGGGAACTGATCATAAGACTTGTTGAAACAGAGGGAAAACCGGTAACTGTAAATGTGAAAATGCCCCTCAATGTGGAATCTGCCAGACGTCTGAATATTATTGAATTACCTCTTGACGAAGTGGCTGAGCCTGTTATAAACGACCGTTATGTGCAGGTAAAGATACGCCCCCACGAAATCGTTACCCTCGGATTAACGGTAATTGCCAGACGTTGATACCGTAGGGCCATGCCATGGCATGGCCCTACGATGGCATGGCCCTACAATGGCATGGCCTTACAATGGCATGGCCTTACAATGGCATGGCCCTACAATGGAACCCACCACAATCATATAAATATTAATCATTTATAATCAAAAATAGAAAATGAAGAAAAATCTTGTTCTGTTTATTTTAATCCTTTTAACAGCTTCGTTATCTGTTGTTAATGGACAGAAAAAGAAAGTTGTTCCGGTTAAGGATACTATCCATGTCGTTGGTCATGCACATATGGATATGAACTGGTTATGGACTTATTCTGAAACAATGCAGATGTGTAATGACAATCTGCGGCAGGTCGTGGCATTCATGGATGAATTTCCTGATTACACAATGTTACAGAGCCAGGCTTCAGTATTCAATTTTGTTGAAATGGTAGATCCTCCCTTGCTGGAGCAGGTAAAGAAATATGTACAGGCCGGCAGGCTTGAGCTGACAGGTGGTATGTGGACAGAGGGAGATATGAATATGTCGACGGGGGAAGCGATTACAAGATCATTTCTGCTCGGACAACGTTATTTCAACAGCCGTTTCGGGAAGATGGCAAATATCGGATGGCTTCCTGATAATTTCGGACATATATCACAGATGCCGCAGATACTGAAACTCGGTGGTTGTGAGTATTTTTATTTCCATCGCTGCAAGCCATATAAGGGGACATTCTGGTGGACCGGAACAGATAACTCCACCGTTCTCTGTTATGCTAATGATACATACAACGGGAAAATTACTCCTGCCCTGAAGGATGAACTGAAAAAGATTGCGCCTGACAAGCACAGGATAATCCAGATCACCGGCGTGGGTGATCATGGAGGCGGACCGACCAGGGCTGAGATAGAGATGGTTCATCAGTTAAACGCGACCCCCGGGTATCCTGCTGTTGTTTTTACTACTGCCGGTGATTTCTTCAGGAAAGCTTCAAAGGAGATGGATGGCCGTCCCACCCACAAGGGAGAGATGGGTTTTATTTTTGAGGGATGTTACACGACCGTGGCCGATATTAAAGCCGGCAACAGGAATAGTGAAAATGCCCTTTTTTCAGGCGAATTCTTTAATACACTGCGATGGTTGAATGGAGATAAATATCCGTCTGCTGAACTTAATGATCTTTGGCAGACAGTTACGTTCAACCAGTTCCATGACATCCTGCCGGGTTCTGCAATAAATGAAGCAAATAAGGAAGCTATATCAAGATACAGCGAAGTTTTACGGAAAACCACTGAATTGAGGAACAATGCTTTCAGAAAGATGGCTGATGAAGTAAAATTCCGGACAGGAATAGGCCAGCCTGTTGTAGCCTATAACCTCCAGCCAAAGAGCCGGAAGGCTATTGTCGAAGCGAATGTTTATTCACACCAGGAACCTGCTACGGCAAAATTTGCTACCTGGGGCAATTATTACGGATCAAAGAACGTCAGCCCTGCTGATGCGGGTAAGGTACCATCTGTCCTGGTAAGAGATGCCTCAGGAAAGACTTACCCGGCTCAGGTTGTATGGGGAAAATCAACGCCTCCCGGATTCACTTCAAAAGTCCAGTTCGTGGTTGATAATCTGCCTGCTGGAGGATACAGGACGTTCTATGTAGATATGACCAGGGCAGGAGAGACCAGTGAACCAATTCCTTTTAATAACGATACTTTCGAGACAGACTTCTTCAGGATTAAGTTTGATATGAAAACGGGAGGTATTGTCAGCCTTTATGACAAGCGTTTTAACAAGGAATATGTAAAACAGGGAGGGCAGCTTAATAAGCTCAGGATATATCTGGAGGACAGAAAAGGAGGCATGAAGTCGTGGACGATCAATAAAATTGTCAAAGAAGAAGATGTAACTGATATCAAGAGCGTGAAAGTGGTTGAGAACGGACCTGTAAGAGCTTGTGTCGAAACCGTAAAAGCCTGGGGAAAATCACGGTTCATTGAGCGCACATATCTCTACAAGTCATATCCGCGGATTGGGTATGACATGGAGGTTCACTGGCTTGAAACCGGAACTGATACCACTGATTCTCCCATGTTAAGAGCATTGTTCCCGATAGCTTATGAAAATCCGGTATTCAATTGCCAGGTCCCCTTTGATGTTGTTGAAAGGCCAACAGACCTGAGGAAAACTCCGGTGTCATACAAGCAGTTCAGGGAAGACTGGAGCCGGAATGAAGGACCTGACGGACAGGAGGTGCCCGCACAAAAGTGGGTTGATCTAACTGATGGAGTTACGGGTATCGCACTTCTGAATAATACCAAATATGGTCATTCATATCATAAAGGAGAATTGAGGCTCACCCTGCTGAGGGCTGCTGGCGCTCCTGATATCTATCCGAACTTGGGGAAATTCAATATCAGCTATGCCCTCTATCCTCACGAAGGTGACTGGAAGAACGGGGTATGGCAGGAAGGTGATGATTTCAATGTACCTGTTTATGCAGCTGAACCACCATCACTTGCTCTTGTAAAAACCCATTCAACACGACCGGAGGAGGATTCCTTCTTTACGGTGGATGCCCCGGGAGTCGTTATAACCGGGATCAAACATTCAGAAGAAGGTAATGAACTTATTGTGAGGCTTTGCGAGATCTTTGGAAAGGAGACGACTGTGAATGTTAAATTACCGGTAGTTATAAATAACGCCAGAAGACTTAATCTGATTGAACTTCCGCTTGAAAGCGCAAATAAACCGGTCGTTTCAGGTAATTCGGTTCAGGTAAGGATCAAACCAAATGAAATAGTTACACTGGGACTTGCCGCAGGACGTTAAAATGGCTTCTGATTTTATCCCCGATTATACAAACCTGCTTCAGGCAGTATCAAACATAAGGCCGGTGAGGCTTCCTGTTTATGAACATCACATTGATACACCGTTCATTTCGAAAATCCTTGGTGAAAATCTGGATCCATCCGGACTTAAACCATCCGAACTGACGGATCATTACAGGAAGGTTATCGGTTTCTGGAAGGATATGACTTATGACGGATTCGATTTTGAAGCAGCTATCTGTGATATCCTGCCGGGACATGGAGCAATAATGGGAGGGATGCAGGGTCCTGTTCAGACCAGGGATGATTTTGAAAAATATCCCTGGAAAGACATACCAAAGAT
>JAKQPD010000258.1 GCA_029564935.1 Bacteroidota bacterium | reverse complement strand
GTCATCGTCAGCAAAGGCATGCACGCCACCCAGAAAAGACGGCCAATACGCCACCGTATCCACCCGCCAGGTGAAAGTGCGATTGCCCGCAGGATATTCGCAGGTGGTCGGCTCAGGTTCGGGATCATCCGGACAGGCAAGAAATAGTATAGAGATGAAAGCCAGAACTATGATCAATATAAAATGAGCGCTTTTTCTCATTAAACACCACACAAGGTTAAATCTTCTTCCAGGTTTTCATTTTCATATCCACTCCTTCATGGTTTTTAATTGATTGATAATTATGGTGTACCCTGTACTACAACGTACACCTGCGAACTGACTTCCGTCGGAAGAAATATCTTCCCCGTAGCAGTCTTGATCATCCGGTGCTGGTCGCCAAAATGAGCGTCGTCATCCGGCAAACCCGGCATTACGATCTTCTGGAAATCAGTTCCATTCCAATGATAAAAGTTATACCTCGTACCAAATATCCAGTAATCATTCGGTGAATAAAGGTTGATCCGTAAGGCAGTTCTACCTATGCTCCTTAAGGGTAATCCCAGATGCGAAAGATTCGTTATGGAATAATTCAGGGATTGTCCCTCAGATTCTAAAAGGAATGACTCCCATCCGATTAAATACAATTTCAAGGAATCATTATAGGAACAACGCGATACGGCTAAATCACACATAGTATTGTCTGTACCATATAACTTTACATAAGTACCCGTGGTGTCTTGCTCATCATAAAGTTTTAGCCATTGGCTATTGTAATACTTCCAATATTGATGAAAATATACACCACTCGGTAACGATATAACAGCAAGAGTATATATTTCATTTTTCGAAACACCGACAACTTTTGTAAAATGAAACTCGGTTGGCGCCTTGGAATATACCCACTCAGACTTATAGCCATCCTTGGTATAGACCATGCCATTATCTCCCACGGCAATGAAGAAGCCCTTGCCGTCCGTCCAGACACTGCGTAGCTCACCGGTTGCCTGTAGTTGGTAACTTTTCCATTTCTTTATACGGTTATCGAATTCGGCTATTCCGGCATACATGATTGAATTGATCCCATAACGTCCAGCACAAACCATATAATGGTCATCTCCGGTAACATCATTTGGAGTAATTTGAATATCATCATAAAATCCATACTTTCCATAAATAGTTGTATCCCACTGAGTCCCATTCCAATGCTTACCAACAAAGATTCGCCAGGGAGCCTGACCTTCGCCAATGTATCCCATTACATAGGCGTCATCGTCAGCAAAGGCATGCACGCCACCCAGAAAAGACGGCCAATACGCCACCGTATCCACCCGCCAGGTGAAAGTGCGGTTTCCCGGCGGATAATCACAGGTCGTCGGCTCGGGATCGGGGTCATCCGGACAGGCAAGAAATAGTATAGAGATGAAAGCCAGAACTATGATCAATATAAAATGAGCGCTTTTTCTCATTAAACACCACACAAGGTTAAATCTTCTTCCAGGTTTTCATTTTCATATTCACTCCTTCATAAGTTTAATTGATTAATAATCATGGTGTACCCTGTACCACAACGTACACCTGCGAGCTGACTTCCGTCGGAAGGAATATTTTTCCAGTAGAAGTCTTGATCATTTTGCGTTGGTTGCCAAAATGAGCATCATCATCCGGCAAACCCGGCATTACAATCTTCTGAAAATCAGTTCCATTCCAGTGATAAAAATTATAACGCGTACCGAATATCCACACATCATTGGGCGTGAAAAGATTAATATCTGTTCCGGTACGTCCATTTTGCTTTAATGGCAGACCCAAATAAGTAAGGTTCGTTTTCGTGAACTCGAGATTTAATCCAAATGATTCAAAAATAAACGATTCATCTCCAATAATGTAGAGTATCAACGAATCTGTGATAGAGCACCGGCTAACTGCTATATC
>JAKQPD010000254.1 GCA_029564935.1 Bacteroidota bacterium | reverse complement strand
TTTGATTAGAAATTAATCAATATTATGATTACAATATAATCAATTTTTTTATATGTATTTCACGTCCAACATAAAATTTTTAAGAAAAAGAAAGGGCCGGACACAGGATGATGTTGCGGCAACCCTTAATCTTAAGCGTTCCACCCTGAGCGGGTATGAGAACGGTGTCGCCCAGCCGGGAATAGAAATACTTGTTTCATTCTCGGGATATTTCAACATGTCGATCGACACATTGCTGAAGGTCGATATTTCAAAACTTTCGGAAAGCCAGCTCGGAGAACTTGAAAGAGGGTATGACGCTTATATAAAAGGCAGTAACCTCAGGGTACTGACAACTACTGTCGGGGATGATAATAGTGAAAATATTGAACTCGTACCCGAAAAGGCAAAAGCAGGTTATACAACCGGATATGCCGATCCTGAATTTATCGGCGAACTGCCGCGCTTCAGGCTTCCTTTTCTGTCGGATAAAAGGAAATACAGAACTTTTCAGCTTAAAGGAGATTCGATGTTCCCTATACCCGACGGTTCATGGGTAACCGGTGAATTTGTACAGGACTGGCGTGAAATAATCAGCGGAAAAGCTTATATAATTTTCACTGTTAACGACGGAATTGTTTTTAAGGTAGTAGAAAATAACCTTAAAACTGACGGGAAACTGGTACTTTACTCACTTAACCCTGTCTATGAACCATATGAGGTACATATAAACGAAGTCAAAGAGATATGGAAATTCGTCAATTATATAAGCAGCGAACTTCCCGACCCCGTGCTTCCCGAAAAACAAATCTTCCGGGCAGTAGCAGAAATGAAAAACGATCTTCAGCGACTGAAAGCGAAAATCGGCGTGGATATCACCGATATAAAGGAGATTTGACAGAAAAATTCAAGGTTCCGGATTCAAAATTCAAAATTCAAAATTCAAAGTTCCATATTCCAGGCTTCAGGTTTCAGGCTTTGCCAGCCGAATCCGCCAACTGGCGAAGAAGGCTGGTTCCAGAGTTTCAAAGTTTCAATGTTGGTTCCGAATCTTGAATATTGAATCTTGAATCTTGAATCTTGAATTAAAGAAAGTTCACGAGTGTTTGTGTCTATTTATATTAATTTTAAATAATTTTTTTCTGCATCAAATCGTTTTACCGGACGTCCTTATAGGGAAACCAACCAAACTGATGACAAAAGATGAAAACCTTCTTCTTCACTGCCTTTCTGACGCTTTTCATGACATCTGTGCTTTCGGGACAGACAGAAGCGCCGGTAAAGAAGCGGTATACTGCGTCCAGAATAGCACAATCACCGGTAATTGACGGCATTCTGGATGAAGAATTATGGAAATCGGGAGAATGGATCGATGATTTTACCCAGTTCGAACCATATAATGGCAAACCTGCATCCCAGAGGACTGAATTCAATATCTTCTATGATGATGATAATCTTTATGTAGGGATAAGGGCCTTTGACTCAAGTCCCGACAGTATAGTACCCCGTCTTACCCGCCGCGATGAGGTCGACGGCGATCTCGTTGCAATAATAGTTGACAGCTTTCACGATCTCCGGACCGGGTTTACTTTCGGAGTTAGCTCCGCAGGTGTGAAATATGACCTGATGTTCACAAACGACGGTGAAAATGAAGATGAATCATGGAATCCCAACTGGTGGGTGAAAACATCGATTAATGATGAGGGATGGATAGCCGAGATGAAAATCCCTCTCAGCCAGGTAAGATTTGACAAAAACTCGGGTGATGTATGGGGCCTTCAGATGGCAAGGAATTATTACAGGAAAAATGAGACCGACTTCTGGCAGCATATCCCGAAAGACTCCCCTGGCCTTATTCATATGTTTGGAGAAATGACAGGACTTGAAGGGATCAAACCCCGTAAGATCTTCGATGTCACACCTTACGGAGTGGCAAAGGCAGAAACATTTAAAAAGGAAGCCGGAAATCCTTTTATGGAAAATGGAAGAAAATACGGATTAAATGGCGGTATTGATGCGAAAATCGGGGTCACCAACAATATGACAATGGACCTGACCATCAATCCCGATTTCGGCCAGGTTGAAGCAGACCCTTCAGTTGTAAATCTCACTGCCTACGAAACATTCTTTGAAGAAAAAAGACCTTTTTTCATCGAAGGTAATAATATTACGAATTTCAATATCGGTCTTGGTGATGGCGATGTCGGGAACGATAACCTATTCTATTCCAGACGTATAGGTCGTCGCCCGCAGGGAAGTCCCGAAATGAAGGAAGGCTGGAACTCTGATATTCCGACAAACACTACAATACTCGGAGCAGCCAAGCTTACCGGTAAAACAAGCAAAGGACTCTCCCTTGGATTTATTGAAGCCATGACGGCAAATGAAAAAGCTGAGATTGATACCACAGGAGGAACAACCCGCGAAACAGTTGAACCTCTGACCAATTATTTTATCGGACGGGTTCAGAAAGATTTCAATGAGGGGAAAACCATTTTAGGAGGAATATTCACCGGCACCTACCGCGATCTTGATGCCAGGCTTGGGACCTTTATGCACAGATCGGCATATTCCGGAGGATTTGATTTTACACAATACACCAAAGAAAAGAACTGGATGTTTAATATTAATACTGCATTCAGCCAGGTGAACGGATCTAAGGAAGCTCTGCAGATAACTCAAAAATCATCAGCGCGTTATTTTCAACGCCCTGATAATGATTATACCGAATATGATCCCGAACGTACTTCCCTCACCGGATCAGGTGGCAGGATACAGATCCAGAAGCTTAACGGACATCTCTTTCTCCTTGGTTGTGTCCTCTGGAGAACTCCCGGATTTGAAATAAATGATCTGGGATATATCCAGGAATCAGATGAAGTTTTATCAGTGTTGGTTGCAGGATATTCACAATGGGAACCAAAAGGAATTTACAGAAATTACAATTTCAATGGAGATATCTGGACCGCTTATAATTTCGGAGGACAACGGGTCGGCACAGGATTGGAATGGAACGGATCGATGGGTTTTAAAAATTACTGGAATGCCTGGACCGGGGGAGGTATTAACACATCACAGCTTTCATCCGGGACTCTCAGAGGCGGACCCATGATGAAGATACCCGGCACATTAAGAGTAAACGTGGGCTTCTCAACCGATTACAGGAAAAAACTGAATTTTTCAGTCTATGGCAATATCAACAGTGGTCTTCAGAATAACTCCCGAAGCCTTTACTCCGAAATGGATATAAATTACAAGCCAACCAATTACCTGACACTGACGCTTAGTCCGAGCTTCAACCCGTCGCGTTCTGAACTCCAGTATGTTACCAGAAAAACCTCCGGAGGAAACGATAAATACTTCTTTGCCAGTATCAATAGAAAAACTATCAGCGCATCGTTCAGGGTTAATCTGAATCTGAGTCCCGACCTTACACTCCAGTACTGGGGACAGCCATTTATTGCTACCGGTAACTATCACGACTATAAAGTGATCCTCGATCCAATGGCTGATAGTTACAGGAACAGATTCTGGACATTTACCCCGGAACAGGAAACCTTTGATGAGCAGAACAATCAGTACAGATTTGATCTGGATCTTGATGGCACCACTGATTATATTATCGGGAATAGCAATTTCAAAGTAAGAGAATTCCTTTCCAACCTTGTCTTAAGGTGGGAATATAATCCCGGATCAATCCTTTATCTTGTCTGGAACCAGACCAGAGATTACTCCAACGGCATGGGAGAAATGAAGTATTTCAGCGATCTGGGTGACCTGTTCGACAGGGATAACAATATACCTCATAATATCTTTCTGATAAAATTCAGTTACCGGTTTGGTTTAAATTAGGTTTGTATTTTAATTATGAGGTTGCGAGGCTGTCTCCGGACAGCCTTTTTTGTCGTGCGGTCAGGTAGTCATGCAGTCGTGCAGTCATGCAGTCGTGCAGTCATTTAATCCGATTTATACTAATTTTGGGACCGCAAGACTGCAAAACCGCAAGACCAAACCCGGCACTCTTTTTGCGGTAATAAAATGTGAAAACGCCTCTGAATTGGAATAGTTGAAAGCGGTTGTCCTGTGGATGTTTAACAACTTAAAACTATCAAAATGAAGAGGAATGAAGAAAAGGTTCCCGGATTCGATGAGATCGTCTTTGAGAACCGCAACAAAGCCTACGGAGCATATGACCTCCGGAAGCGCTACAAAGTAACCACCTGCCTTTCCACCTTAGGCGCCGTTCTCCTTACCGTTATCTCTGTTCTGGCTCTGTCATTTAATACAAAACCCGGAATTGCCACGGGCAGAGATGAAATTATCGTGATCCTTGAACCAGAAAACATACCTGTCGAAGTGATCACTCCCCCTGAAGTTAAAATGCCTCCTGACCTTATTAAAGCCCCGGTCAACATTGCTCCCGAGGTTACGGCTGATACTACAATGGTAACAAATTTCATCCCTATAAGCGATGTTCTCATTGAAACTGTTTCTGATGGTCTTGTTGAGGACACCCTTTACGTTGTTGAGAAACCGGCAGATATTGTTCCTGCAGAACCTGAGATCTTCATCCGTGTTGAAGAGATGCCTGAATTTCCGGGCGGAGAGCCGGCACTGCTTGCGTTTATTGCCAGAAACACAGTTTATCCCGAAGAAGCAATAATCAACAATATAAAAGGAAGGGTTACCCTGAAATTTGTGGTCAATCCCGACGGATCGGTAGGAAAAATAGAGATACTGAGAGGAATTGATCCTCTGCTTAATCAGGAAGCAATAAGGGTTATAGGTACATTGCCGCATTTCAAACCGGGTAAACAGAATGGAGTAGCTGTCCCGGTATGGTATTCAGTCCCCGTTAATTTCAGGATAACAGATATGAATTAGAATTATACACCATCAGGAACTACGTATTATAATACGTATTAAAAAACGTATTATAATAGCTCTGTTTTGATTTGGGAAGTATAGATTTAGTCTCCTTTGCCTGTAGGGCATAGGGTATTGTAGATAAGGTTATATGACATGATTTTATACCTCGTAGAGGTTATGGAGCAAAATACCATAACCGCTACGCGGTAAAGTCCCAGGTAAATTGGAAAATAGAATAAAATTTTT
>JAKQPD010000238.1 GCA_029564935.1 Bacteroidota bacterium | reverse complement strand
CGGATGCCGAAGAAAGCTTCGGAAAGCGAATCCCTCCTGCGCTAAAGCTTCGGAGGGCGAAGGTGGGGCGTGCTGGATTCGAACCAGCGACCTCTTGCCTGTCAAGCAAGCGTTCTGAACCAACTGAACTAACGTCCCTTTACTATCACTCTTTGAATATCTTATAATTAATTAGCGTTCTGAACCTCCCGATAGCTATCGGGATGAACTAACGTCCCTTTACTATCACTCTTTGAATATCTTATAATTAATTAGCGTTCTGAACCTCCCGATAGCTATCGGGATGAACTAACGTCCCGGTATTAACGCAAAAATAATATTTTATTTCTATAGATTGCCATACGTAACTTATTTCATAAATTCGGTTAAGAATCCAGCAATTAACTTTTACATACGAAGCTATGATCTCACATGAAGTAGACTATAAGATTATCGGGGAAGATATCCAGTTCGTTGAAATTGAACTTGACCCGGGAGAAACGGTCATCGCCGAAGCCGGAACAATGGTATATATGGAACAGGGTATCACCTATGATGTGAAAATGGGTGACGGCTCATCACCAAACAGGGGCTTTATGGATACTTTGCTATCAACCGGTTCCCGCCTGATCACAGGTGAATCGCTATTTATAACTCATTTTACAAACAATGGCAACAGTAAAAGCAGAGTCGCTTTTGCAGCACCCTATCCGGGAACAATAATTCCCGTCGACCTCCGGCAGATAAGAAACAGCCTCATTGTTCAGAAAGACGGTTTTCTCTGTGCCGCTTTCGGGACAAAACTTACAGTTACACTTAACCGGAAAATCGGATCAGGATTGCTGGGCGGAGAAGGATTCATTCTCCAGAAGCTTGAAGGGGATGGTAAAGCATTTATCCATGCAGGAGGAACCGTGATAGAACGAAATCTCACCAATGAGACTATCCTTATCGATACAGGCTGTGTGGTAGCTTATGAACCTCAGCTCGATTTTGATATTGAAACTACCGGCAGCCTCAAATCGATGGCCTTCGGGGGTGAGGGATTATTCCTTGCAACAATCCGCGGAACAGGTAAAGTATGGCTGCAGTCAATGCCAATCCGTAAACTGATCAGAGCTTTGTCGCCAGTCTCACGTAACAAAGGTAAAGAAGCAGGTTCTATCCTTGGCAGCCTCTTTGAGAGATAACCGTTGCGCCTCTGCGCCACTGAGCCGCTGCGCCTCGCCTACGAAAAATCAAACCCCGACACATATGCCGGTGCATCATAAAATCTTTCCTTTTCTTCTTCCGTCAGATTTATGAACCTTGTATAAACCAGCCCGGGTTTGGCATTGAGCATCCTGTTCAGCGCCCCAAGCCGGCCTTCGGTACGGATTTTATCATATAATTCACTCCGGTCATCGAGCCACATCAGCCCGGTATGAAATCCTTCTGCAGCGCATGCCGACTCAAGAAGAGTGTATAAAAGCGGTTCCTTCCCCTTTTTGCAATATAATGCATCAAATACAAGGAAATGGAACTCGCCCGGACTGAAAAGTCTCCTGAAATAAGGAAAATAGGGAAGCATCTTCATCATCACCCATCCCCATACTCCGGGAATATCATATACTTTGTTTATCGTGGGGATGGCGCTGACTCCGGCAATTATCTCATCACCTTCCTTCAATACATAATAGTTATCCCTGTAAAAAGCATAATCCGTGGTAAATAAAGAATAATCACGGTAAAACTCCTGAAGTAATTCCTGCATTACAGGTTTCTTATCCGGATCCAGTTTTGATACCCTGGGATCGGATTTTGGATTGAAGCGGCTGAAAGCAACTGTAAGAAATGACCTGATATATTCAAATCCTGCCTGGTTGACAAGATTCTTAGCCCTCTCATTCATGCTTTCAATAAACGCATACATAATATGCCTGTCTTTTTCAAAAACATCCGGAAGGTCCAGCAAATGAGGCTTACCAAATAATTCAAGGGTCTTCGGTTTAAAGGAATCCAGGGGTTCCGGGCGTATTTCAATCAGTTTCTTTTTTCTCCTTCCGGTTTTGATATCTGATTGATATACAGAATGAAAGGCAAGGTATTTAATATATGTTGAAGGGTACATTAAATCTCCCTGTCCCGATATACGAAAACATGCTCCGACAGTTCCGGTGATCTTATTCTTCTTGTAAAGCGAAATGAACCTTATCCGGTCCTTATACGCTGCAATCCTTGCGGGAATATTCTGAAATGAAAACCTCATTCCACCCTCCGATCCCTGAACGGACCGGTTAAGGATATTCATCACACCCTCGTTTGCATTATCGGCAACTCTCAATTCAAGACCCTGATAATTAAATATAGTTTTCTCGAACATCTTCTGTTACTATTAAGGTTAAGGGTTAAGCGTTCCGGGTTAAGGTTCAGTATTCAAGGTTTCAGGGTTTCAGAGTTTCAAAGTTTCAGAGTTTCAAAGTTTCAAAGTTTCAGGGTTTTTAATGCTCTTCTCCCTGAGCCCTGCGCTCTGAGCTCTCTGAACCCGGAACTCTGAACCCTAAACCCTGAACACTAAACTTCATACTTTATAACTACTTTACCCCTGTCTTATTGTCAAGGCTCCCGAATACTCTCTGTAAAAGTGGAGTAACTCTTGCAGAAACTTCTTTCCTTATTTTCAGCTCTTCGCCCTCAACTTTCAGGAACATCCCCGAAAGAGCTTTGCTTGTCAGGAAATCATCCAGATCGGTATTGACCGGCTTCAGGTTGGCAAGCTTGCCTGCAATCGAATTCGCAATTGAATTCCATTTTGAAGTCAGGGTATTCCATGAATCTTTGGTCGAGATGTTCCCGACTATCTTTTTTTCTGTAGATGCCTGTATTTTCGGCTTATAAAGAGCATAGAGCTCATTATATGTAGTGCTCCTGAGATAATTTGTTGCTGCGTTATCGGCACCGTTGAGAATCCCGAAAGCATCACTGATGGTCATTTGCGTAACACTGTTCACAAATATCGGGGCAACTTCCTTCGCGGCATCTTCTGCAGCCCTGTTGATCCTCAGTATCACATCCTCAACAAGCTTTTCACCTCCGGGTATCCTTGAAATATTGTCAACAATAATTTTTGCCTCATCCGGAAGGAGTATCTTTATCAGTTGATCACCATAATATCCGTTTTCCTTTGCAAGTCTTTCTGCGGCATTCTTTGCGCCGGTCGTCAGCGCTTCCTTAAGTCCGCTTATAACTTCCGCTTCTGTCAGCGGAACATTGCTTACTGTCTGCAGAACCTTCATCAGTTCGGCACAACCTGTAAATACTAATATCAGAATTGCTGAAAGCAGTATCCTTGTTTTCATTTGCAGATAAATTGAATTTCATCGAAAGATACAAAATATAAGGATAGCTGTGACAGAATGAGGAAAGCTATATCAACGCCCTTGCAATGAAGAGGTCTTCAGGAGTTGTAATTTTGATATTTTCCCTGTTGCCTTCAACAAGATTTATCTTCGCTCCTGTTCTTTCAAGCACTATTGCATCATCAGTAAATTCCGGAAGGTAATCCTGCCGGTATGCATACATTATAAGATCTGTCCGGAATACCTGAGGGGTTTGTATGAGCTTGATCTTTGTCCTGTCGACAGGCATGCTTCCATTTTCTGTCTCAATTCTCAGGGAATCAGAAGGAGAGATGACGGGTATTGCATTCCCCAGTTTTCCGGCTGTTTCAAAGCATCTCCTTATCGTATCGATGCTTACAAACGGCCGTACTCCGTCATGAATCGCGACCAGACCCGGTTCGTCTGTAAATCCGAGCCCGTTCCTGACAGATTCAAAGCGGGTCTTACCCCCTTTTACAAGGGTATGGGGAATTGTAAATGAATATTTCTTTTGCAGATCGCTCCAGAACCTGAGCTGGTTCTCGGGGAGAACGGTGATTATTTCAATGGATCCATCAAAATCAATGAATCGTTCAATAGTATGCATAAGGATAGGCTTGCCGGCTATCTCAATAAACTGCTTCGGGATTTCCGACTTCATCCTTTCTCCGGAGCCGCCTGCAACAATTAACGCATATAACTTCATTCTTTCGTATACAGGAATCGTTTTATGCTTCTCTTTGGCGTTTTGGCAAATTCCTCAGGATGGATCCTCTATTTATTGACCACCATATATTCAGGAATGCGCTCATTGACATCTTTCCTTATTTTTCCAAGGATGCCCGGAAGCTGATCCTCGGTAATATTATCCCTCTTCATCATTTCAAAATCGGGGCAGATAAGACCGATAAGCTTATTATCTTCCCGGATAACAAGCGATTCTGCAATATAATCCATATTATTTTGTGCAAACCGCACGTTTGCGGCCAGACTGTTATGTGATATCATTACCCCCTTTGAAAATCCTGTCGTACCGCCTGTATAGCTAATTACGGCAAGCTTGTCATCCACAAAAAGGATCATTGAATCGGAATGGTTGATCAGATTGATGAGATCATCCGGTTTGAAATCGGGAAGTATCGGTACGATAACCGCTCCATAAGTCACGGTGGCAAGATAAATCATACACCAGTTAGCCGAGTTCCGGCCTACCAGTGCAATTTTATCACCTTCTTTTATTCCGGTTTCCCTGAAAAATATATGCAGCTTCAGAATGTGTTCGGCTATTTCCTTGTAGGTAAAGCCCTTTCCCTTATAGTTCGACAGGGCCTCAATGTCCCAGTTTTTAATGATACTCTGTTCAATATACCCGATCAGACGTTCCTTTATCATGGTTTCAGGTTTTAGTTTGCGATATAGTAATTAACAACAGTTACAATAGGAAGAACTGTTAAAATGTTCCGGTCCGGTCGCAATGTATTTAATACTAAATTAAATAAAATACATTACAAGAATTGCCAGGGTAGAAATAATATTTACGATTGTAAAAAAATAGTTGTAGTTCTCGCGCTTTTTACTGAAGGGCCCCAGCTTACGTGCCAGGATCCCTATATTGGGAGCAAACAATACTATAAGAAATACAAAAAACTCAACACCGTAAAACACTTCACCCAGTCCTTCTTTGACAAGAGAGGCAAGATAAACTATAATCAGGAGTACCAGCAGATAAAACAGGTAGCTGATTTTTAGGAGAAGTGTAGAGACCAGTCTGCGCTTATGGAGTTGGTGAGGTTTCAGATAAGCGTAAGCCAGTGCGAAAATTATCATAATGAATATTGCACCCAGTATATGGCTCAGTATGTCTTTAAAGTTAGCCACATCAGCAGGAATAAAGTTCAGGATCATGCTTCCAGTTTAGACCAGATAAGTGAACTTGCTCCGAGAACTGCCGCATTTTGTGTACTGAGTTCGGATGCAAGCAGCTTTACTTTCCCCTTGTATATTGTCAGGAGATTCTCTTCCATATATTCCTTTGCAGGTTCAAATATCAGGTCTTTTGCAAGTGCAAGCCCTCCGAACAGGAATATTGCTTCCGGATTTGTATGTGCCACTACATCGGCAAGCTTGAATCCGAGCATCCTTCCTGTATGCGTAAAGGCCCTCAGTGCCAGCGGATCACCCCGTTTTGCAGCATCGTGAATTATTTTGGCATCCAGCTCTTCAAAGCTGTATTTCCTCAGTTCACTCGGCTGGATGCTGTCAGCCATTATCTTGAGCAACGATCTCTTCAGTCCGGTTGCCGAAACATAAGTCTCCAGACAACCCTTCCTCCCGCACCCGCAGTCACGGTTTGACGGACCGGGACGAATAGCGGTATGACCTATCTCACCTGCGAAACCGTCATGTCCATAAACAAGCTTTCCGTCAACAACAAATCCGCTACCCAGACCTGTCCCGAGGGTTATTACAACAAAATTCTTCATCCCTTTGGCTCCGCCATAGATCATTTCACCTACAGCTGCCGCATTTGCATCATTGGTTACGATCACAGGCAGTGTTGTGTGTTTGTGGAAGATTTCTGCAAAAGGCACTATCCCCTTCCAGGGTAAGCCTGCAGCATATTCAATCGTACCTTTATTTATATTGCCCATCGGGGCGCCAACACCATAGCCCAGAATCTCAATGCCATTACCAACCTTTCTGGCACATACCTCGATCTTCTCATAAAGCGCTGCCACAAAAACCTCTATTTCTTCATATTCAGGGGTTTTGATCTTATCCTCCACAAGAATATTACCTTCCCTGTCAACCAGACCAAAAACTGTGTTGGTCCCGCCTACATCAATACCTGCTGCTACCTGATTTTTTGCCATATAAATAAGATGAAGTTTCCATATTATTAATTATCAACCACTTCCAATTTCATATTAATACCCCCTTTCTTATTTCCCCCAGTGGGGGAAAAGATCACCTTCCCCCTGGGGGAAGGACGGGAAGGGGGTAATAAAATTACTTATCTGATGCATAATATTCGTGATTACCTATGGTTTTAATATATTATTCCGGTACATATTCATTTCCGACCTTCCTTGCCCTCTGAGGCTTGTCAAGATTTATACCCAGAGCAACCCCCGTTTCGACAAGTATGTTCCATCCGGCTGCAAGCTGAACATATTCGGAGTATTCTCCGCCATCAGGAATAATTATAGTCGGGAAGATTGTTTTCTTTGTCGATACAGCTATGATGCTTATTCCGGCACCCTTCACAAGGCATTCATAGAACTTATCCTGGTCTGCTTCAAACGGATCCATCCAGATCAGAACCTCATTTTTATTCATGATCTCTTCAATTCCGTGAAGAGCAAATGTACCTTCCAGAAAATCCGATTTTTTTCTTGTTATCTCGTTTGTTTTCAGTGCCAGCTCACCTGCAACACCATTATCCCTTCCTGCAAAATAAACAAGACCGGCGTTCCGTATTGTAGCGGTAATCTCACTGTCGATGGGAGCTGTAAGTACCTGCTGCACTTTATCTGCAAGCTCACCAAGCCCGGTCATTTTAACTCCATGAAGGTTTCTCAGAAGAGAATCATAGAAAAGGCCCTGCTCGAAAACCGATTTTGTCGCGGCAACCGCATCTTCCTTCCCGCACGAAAGAACATGTGTGACATTGGCATGCTCCTCAAGTTTTGTATTCTTGTTAGCTGTCAGTCCGAAAATAGCATCATGGTTTTTCTTCTTCAGGTCAAGCACCATTCTGATAACCTCTTTTGTCTGTCCCGAATTCGAAGCAGCAAAAACAGCCAGATCTTTCAGATCATATTCCATTGCCTGCGTGCATCCTTCGGTAATGACTGGAGTTTTGAATCCATACTTCATTGTTGCATAGATCGCTCTTTTGGCCGGAAAGATCCTGCTGCTACCCTCACCTGTAAGGAATAACCCTTTCTTTGATCTGATTGCTTTTACGAATTTTTCCGATACTCCAGGATTAAAAGATCTTATAATTTCGGATGTCTGAAGCATTTCCCTTATCAGGGCAAATTTCGAGTATTTGTCTTCTTTTATGTTCATAATGTGACTATTTGAATGGATAAAGTTAAACTTTTTTTATCAGATATTCTGCAAGCTCTTCCTGTACCTGAGGATCTTTCTGGAAACCTCCTCCCAGGTGCTGCCAGTATACCTCTGCATATTCTACTCCTGCCATTTTACCATAGTTGCGGTTACCTTCAAGCACAAATCCGAAAAAATCATCCATCTTATGCATGTGCTTCATAAGGTCTATCTGGGAGATATGATACGATAACATCTCTTTCTTTGTTTCAATAACCGGAGTTATATCGACATAAAAATGGGGCGGATTGATCTGTGCCCCCAGGGGATCCGACAATGTAAGCGGAGAAGAGTGATAAAGCAGGGGAGTCACATCAAGCGGTTTTTCCTCCACAGGAACCGGATCGAGAGATGCTACCATTGCGGCAGCCTCAACGATATTGGCTGTAGTCCTGTGATCAGTATGATAATCATTCGGAAGATGGGTAAATACGATCCCTGCCCTTACCTTACGCATAAGTGAGATAGTTTTCAGTCTCACTTCTTTTGAATCGAAAAGAAAACCGTCAACTCCTCCCAGGGTATAATATTCAGCATCCAGGACAGCGGCAGCTTTTCTGGCTTCTTCGAATCTCACCCTGGCAGTTTCCTTCATATCCATATTACAGCCACCGAGATCTCCACCGGTCATCGTTGCTATTACGATCTTATATCCTTTGTCTTTTAAAAGCTTAAGAACCCCTGCATTCCATGCCTCGGCATCATCGGGGTGTGCATTGATTGAAAGAACGACTTTATTGAATTTATTTGCCATGATATTAATTATTTACGTTTTACCATTTTCTTTTCAAGCCTTATGAATTCGGGCAGATCACCTGCAAGAGGATTCATATATTCAATGAATTCATCCGACACATGATTCCCGGCTTCGTTGAAATATTCTGCAGGCATCGGTTTGGCAGATACTGCGACATCCTTCAGCGGAGCTTTTCCGAACCTTATCATATATGGTTCATCTGACATCCTCTCTATGCTGACCATATAACCCGATTCTCCCTTGTTGGCAAGCTTTACAGCTTCAACGCCGCACAGATAGGCTTCCTCGAGATCTGTTTCAGATGCCCGTACCATATCACTCATTATCAGCGATTCAGTTATCTGGAATTCACCCCTGTACCCGAATGTATCTGCTATCATTCTGTGAAGGTTGATCCCGACACTGGTACCTCCCATCGCACCAAATTCAATATTGTTGAATTTATCCTTTGTAATTGAAGCACTCACCGGAGTACCGTCGGCATATTTCAGGCCTTCACCGCATACTATCGATACCCAGCCGATCTCTTTTACACATTTCTCTACATCGGCCAGGAATTTATCCCTGTCGAAACTGAATTCGGGAGTGTAAATAAGATGGGGCGCATCATCAGGATCTTTCCGGGCAAGAGCTGTGGCAGCAGCAAGCCAGCCGGCATCCCTTCCGATTGTCTGGTAAATCACAAACTTGTCAACCTTCTGCATGTCCCTTGCCAGAACCCCTGCCTGCATCACATTCAGAATATTGGATCTTGCCGCCGAAGCAAACCCCGGCGTATGGTCAGTTCCGAAAAGATCATTATCGACAGTCTTCGGAATACCCACACCTATAAGTTCATAATTCATCCTTCGGCAATATGCCTCAACCCTGTTGATTGTATCCATTGTATCATTCCCGCCGATCAGAAAGAAATATCTTATATCATATTTTTTCAATACATCAAGGATCCGCGGCAGATCCTCTTCCTTAACCTTATGGCGCGACGATCCCAGGGCCGATGATGGAGTGCTCCTCAAACCCTTAAGGATATGTGAAGACTGATTGCCGAGATCATACATCATCTCCTGCATGAATCCTTCAATGCCGTAGTGCATCCCGTAGATCCCCTCAATATTCGGTGATAATGAAGCTGCCTCAATAACTCCGGCCAGACTTGAATTAATTACCGCGGTAGGCCCGCCCGATTGTCCGATAATTGCATTACCCTTTAACATGATTAAATAATTATTGTTAAACTCATTTTTCCTTTATTCTTTCTGTTAAGTGACGATTAATATTCCCTCTTTATCTCTACCCATGAATCTTAGTGGGTGGAATTTACTCCCAAATCCCCGGGTGAATTTACCCCCAAATCCCCGGGTGAATTTACCCCCAAATCCCCGGGTGAATTTACCCCCAAACCCCCCAAGGGGGGCTTTAAGTATCCGAAACATTAAGTCCCCCTCGGGGCCTGCCTGCCGAAGCGACAGCGCAGGCAGGGATTTAGGGGTAAAAAATCCTTTGGTACAGCCCCGGAGAGTCGGATTTACATGAATTTCAGCAATCCGAAATATTCCGGCTGATGATAATCCGGCTTTGGTGTTCCCACAGGATTCCAGGTTACATAATGCGGTACTGAAAGCATATCACCGCACTTGTAAAAATT
>JAKQPD010000231.1 GCA_029564935.1 Bacteroidota bacterium | reverse complement strand
GTCGATGAGTGTATGGATATAAGCGCCTTCACCATGGACTATTTCTCCGAAGAATCCCTGTCTTGCCATATTCAGTGTCAGCAGCTCGAAGAAGTCATAACAGCAGTTTTCAAGCATCATGCAGTGCATACGTGTTTTTTCGGATGTCTCAACAAGCTGCCAGCATTCATCCATATTTACAGCTGCAGGTACTTCTATTGCAACATGTTTGCCATGTTCCATTGCATAAACTGCCATAGGGGCATGCATATCCCAGGGTGTTGATATATGAACAAGGTCAATATCATCCCTTTCGCACATTCTCTTCCAGGCTTCAGGGTCACCGGAGTATAATTCGGGTTTAAAGCCGGTATTCGCGATCCTTTTCATTGTCTTATCAACCTCCGCGGGTACGACGTCACAAAGGGCTCTGACATCTACACCTTCGAGCAGGCTCATGCTTGAGACATGGCCCGGACCTCTGTTACCGAGTCCTATAAATCCTATCCTCACCTGGTCCAGCTTAGGGGCTGCATATCCACTCATGTTGAATTTCTGAGGACGGACTGCCCCCGGCAGGTATTCACCCGCTGACATATCGGGTTTTGAACCAAATGCTTTCAGGACACTGTTTCCGGCTAAACCGATCCCTGTCAGTCCTGTTAATTTTAAGAAGTTTCTGCGTGTACTTTTCATATTTATATGGTTTTATTACATTAGATAATCTTAGGTGCAGGGTGTCAGCCTCCGCTGAAGCTTCGGCTGGCAAAGCAGGGTGCAGGTTACGAGGTGCATGGTGCAAGGTAACAGATTGAATGGCATATTTTGCATGTTTGAGGGTCTGTTTTTGAACCCTGAATATAGGATTAATAATTTGAATTTAAAATATATGTTATTTCCAGTCATTCAGAACATCCTGCATATTTTCTGACATCCCATCCGATATAATCTTCAGATTTTCACCTGCATTCTTCAACTGATAAGCATTTCTGATTATTTTCATATCAGTTTTGATGCTTTCATTATCTTTTATTTCACCATTACCATCGGTTATACCTTTTAATATTATTTTTCTGGGAGCCAGTGTGGCTGCCAGATCCGGAAGATCGTACTCTGTAAGTGCTCCGGCTACAAGATTATGAACGAATCCCATATAATAAAAACGGTTCATAACAATGGAACGGTATGATGAGAATGGTTCAATGAGAGCTATCCTTGAAATTTTCTCATCGAATGCAGCGGCATAAAGCAGTATTGGAGTCATTTCCTTTCTTGCAAAGCCATAAATCTCTTCGATACCCGGAGTGGCGCTAAGCAACATCCTGAGCCTTATTATGTCAGCCGTACGTATTCCGGCAATGCTCTTCCCGGTAATTACGGAGGTGAACCACATATTATTCGAGACGCCAAGAATAACTGCATCACCTTTGAAACTACCGGGCCCTGTTTCACCAGTTCCAATAAGGTCGGGAGCAAGTACAGTAAAACCATTTTTAACAAACCATTCAATTTCTCCGCCATCATGTGCTTCAGCGGATTTGCCGGCGGGATGAATATAGATTATTGCTTTGCTGCCCGGATTTTCAGGTTTTACAAGAAGATACGGAATTACGTAGTTCCCTTCTCCCTTCACGTAATACTTTTCAATAGCATATCCCTGCCGTTGAAAGCGTCCTGTGAAAACCGGGTTACCGACATCTGCCGGAAGATTGAACCCGCTTAATTTCTTTGCTGAATTTAAAATTTCTGCGGATGTTGAGGGAGAATTATCTCTTTTTGCCTGAAGCCTTGAAATAAGACCTTCTGCTTCTTTCCTGTTTATATCGAAAATGGTTTCTCCACCCAGTGAATTTGCCAGCTGACC
>JAKQPD010000197.1 GCA_029564935.1 Bacteroidota bacterium | reverse complement strand
TCTGATCCGGGACCGAGGTTTATTTCGCCGGATGTCCGTTTCAGTTCTCCATCCGGCTCATCCAGTGATTTGACGCTCATTTCGGGTCTGAATACCCGTCTCCTGCCTTCATCATTCAGAAGAGGTTCTGATATAACTGAGTTATCTGCCTTAACTTCAACGGCCTCAATTGCTATTGATCCTGATGCAAGTCCGGGTGTCGATACCATAACAGTTATCCTGCCAGCCGAACCATTGGATCTTATCACATTCGGCACCGGCATATCCCGATACCACACTCCCTTTGTCCGGTTTTGCCTGCTGACTTCCGGCTCATAAACCGAAGGTCCTGAAAGGATTGCCGGTCCTGTTACACTCCACTTTATCGTATTTGTCGCTCCGGACACATGGGTTCCTTCAGAATCAACGATATCTGCGGTAATTATTGCTACTGATCCCCTGTCGGCATTTATCTTATTGTGTGAACTTTTAAGAACGATCTTTGCCGGCTCTCCCGACCTGACTTTTCCAGGGATTAACCTGCCTGCTGATGTACTGTCTGCGGTATTTATAATTAGATTTTCAGCAGCATCCCATAAATCAATTTCAGTTATCGGTTCAGGAACAGCAATACCAAGCCATGGGTATTCCCGGTATCTGTTTTTCCCGCCGATCTGCACTCTCTCAGAACTCACATTATTGCTATTGTCAGTAAAATCCCGCCTGAAAGCCAGAGGGCTGGAGAAAATATCAGCAATTTTGTTATCGGTCAGAACTTCAGAACGAACTTGATATAAATAAGGATCATCAGGTGACCACAGATGAGGCTTCGCAACAGGCTTTAAGATCTGGTCGAACTTATATACTTGCTTCGGATTGATCTTTGCTTTTGATTTTATTACCTGAACATTTCTGTCAGAAGCATCTGTTATATAAGTATTAAGAATGCATTCCTTCGGTTCACTATAATCGTTTTGAACCAATGTAATGACCCTTACAACTCCCTCTTTTTCAGATACTGACGGAGTTGTTATAAGTACACCTCCCTCTTGTAAGGAGGACCCCTTTTTTTGTATATAAAGACTGTTCTTTAGAAGAAGATTTACATTGTTATGTATCCCGCCATAAATATTCGGATCACCTTTATCTGATGGGTCTTTTCCGGAATCATTTTCCCGGACATTTCTGACAGCAACAGCAAGGAGATTGTCATTACCCGGTATTATGAAATCGGTTAAGTTGAATTCAAATGCATCGTAGCCACCAGCATGTTCTCCAAGATAATTACCATTGATCCATACCCTGCAATATTTCTGAACCCCCGTAAATTCGACAAATACTTTCTTCCCGGAAGCAATTGTGTTAACAATAAAGTGTTTCCGGTACCAGCCCCAGCCGTTGGTCCAGTACGTATTGTCAGTACCGTCATTGCTTCTCATTAATGGATGAAATTCACCTGTTGTTTCATATGTATTCCAGGTATGAGGGATACTAACCGCAGGCCACCTGGAGTCATCAAATCCCGGTGATTCATATCCCTTATCCGCTTTCTCATCAGGGAAATAATTAAAGGTCCAGTTTGAATTAATGACCTTCTCATAACGTGGAGGTAAAGCTGGCTGAGATTGCTTTTTCTGTGAATAGCTGAATGGTACCCACAATAACAAAGATGTTAGCAAGACAACGACAGGTTTCATATTGCAGAATTTCGACAATAAAGTTAGTCAATGTTAATGTAATGACAAAAACTGAGGTTTAACGAAGAAAAAAATAACCGCAAAGGTCGCTAAGATTTTCGCAAAGGTCGCAAAGAGGAAGATTATAAAATCTTGGCCTTTGCGTCCTTTGCGTAACTCTTACCCTCCGTAGCCTTGGCGAAGGAGGGCTTTGCGTACTCTGCGGTTAAAATGACGTCCCGCTCCCGGTAGAAGGATGCGGATTAATTACTTATCATAATTGCCCGGATTTTCATCCTGCCATTCGTTTATTCCGTCGCGGATCCTGTTCCTGAAAGTCATAGTATCCGTGCAATGGTATGTCCATCCTGAAGCAGGATCGGTATACTTATACTTCAGGTAGATCTGTCTTTTCTGGAGCAGTTTGGCATTGTTATATGTACATTCGCCGTCGGGAGTAAAAGCAAATGCCGAACCCTCTGCTGCGCTCAGGATGATTTTGTTCCCTTTCTTAACAAGTTTCATCTGGGTTGCCGACGCTGTGGTTGCTGCCTTGTAATATCCATTACAGACTACTGTTGTGGGACCGGTGGTTGTCAGACTCCAAATCAGGTTTTCCTGCATGGGTACTGTGGTGTAATATTTCACTGTTGAGTCTGCTTTGCCGGGTCTCTCGATCCTTGCCGAGCCTCCATGCCAGTAATTACCGAAAAGCATATGTTCGAACATTGTACCGACCACATTGGATCGTTTGCTTTGGATAAGTGAATCGGCATCTGCACTATTTATGTAAAAAGGAAGCACATAGGTCGCAGTCCTGCAAGTTTTAAGAGAATCTTTCAGGTAATTAGCCGAATCGGCTTTTACAGTAATGGTTCCCGTATGAAATCCCGTTTCAATAACCATGGTCGTATTGTTCGACAACTGGTAGTGCGTAGTCGGTAACAATTCGAATGCGGTCACAGGGGCTGTCGGGTTTTTGATATGACCATGGGAAGCTGATTTCATCCTTGCAAGCAGCGCCGGAGTGATCAGTGCCGGATCAAGTGTAAAGCTCACATTACGATTGAATGTATTCTGCCGTACTCCCCCGAGTGTAGCGCCTACTTTAAACTTCATGCCCTCACCGACAACAAAGGTCCGGACATCCTGCTGGATCGGAAAATATATTGCGGTGTAGGGATAGTCTTTGAGATATTCTTCGTAGCATGAAACCATGACTATCGAAAGAACTATAAAAGCTATAATCTTTTTCATCATTTTTCCTTTTAGTGTTTTAGTTCCATGTCGGCCATCCTACGTTCTGAACTAGTTTGTCCATTCTGAGTATCTCATAATACGGGATCGGGTTATATGGTGATGGCAGTTTTCTCTCTTCCACCTGCCAGTTCAGATCATACTCATATTCTCCCGCAGCTGTTTCGGTTATATAGGCTCCGTGAACCGGCTGATTGATAACAGATTCCCAGTTACCCTGACCCGGAGCATCCCCCGTTGTCCAGCGGCGGAGATCATAGAACCTCATCCCCTCGAAGCAGGTCTCTATTCTGCGCTCGTTCCTGACGAAGTTTTCGAAATCTTCCCAGTTACCTGTTGATGCGATCTCATCGAGGTAGGGATCAGCAGACTTGAATCCCGGAACAGCATTGTCATAAGTGTTCCTGGCCCTCATATACTTAATGGCTGCTTTTGGAGTAAGGCCATAAAGCGCTGTGTTCGGATCCTTTGTCACGCGATTTGCAGCTTCGGCAAACGCAAGTACGAAATGTGCCCAGCGGTAAATGAATTTACTGTGAGGAGCATTTTTAACACTTGCATCCGACCAGTTGACATCCATATATACATATTTCTTTATATGGTAGTTTGTCCTGCTGTTATCTGATCGGCTTCCTGCTGCATCTTTTCCTTTACCGGATATTCCTTCATTCCAGTTTTCGAAAGTGTACATGGGTTTCTTTACATCTTCCAGTCTGTTGGCCTTTCTGGCATTGTGGAAAATTACAGAATAGAACCTCGGATCGCGATCCTTATAAGGATCATCCGGATCATATCCGCTTAGTTCGTGATCGATAGGATAACCATTTGCCATTCCAAATGAATTTACAAGCTCCTGTGTAGCACCAATCTCCCCATTACCCTGAAATCCGCCCGGATAGAACAATCTTTCCATATAGGTTTGTCCGGTAATGTATCGTGTGGAAAATACTATCTCAGGTGAGTTAGGATTGAACCAGTCTACCTTCCCGGTGGGTCTGAAGCTTGAGCCGCTTGATATCTGATCCACATTCAGCTTGAAATCAATCAGCTTCTTGGCATATCTGGCAGCACTGTCCCAGCGGGCAATATCTCCTGCGGGATTAAACCTCGGGCTTGCCCAGGTAAGATAAACGTTGGCTTTTATTGCCCACACGCCGGTGTCATCGAACCTGTTCCAGAATTTGCCTCCAAGGTAGGTCAGATCGGTATTGGCAGGATACAGAAAGTCCCTGTATGCAAGAGGCAGGTAGAACAATGCAGAATCGCAATCCTTGATTATCTGGGCAATACATTCGTCATAAGTATTACGGGCATAATTTATTTCTGAATAGGGATCAATAACATCGGTAATTATGGGGAATCCCAGCATTTTGCCGTCTGTTCCTTTCCCTCCGAACCTCTGCAGCAGATCCCATTCAAAATATGCACGGAGTGCAAAGGCCTCGCCCTGTAGCCTTTTTCTTACCTGGTCATTATATACGGCTTTTACCATAAACCTGGTATTGTAACCCCTCCTGTCTTTAAGGAAGATATTACATTGTGATATAGTCCGGTAATTACGGTCCCAGTAAGTTGCAAAAGGATCGTTCGAGGTTGTAAGGGCGTTAACTGCATACCTGCGTAAAGCATGGGCTGTATTTGTAATTACAGCATCATCAGTAACACCATCGAGGAATGCACCCTCATTATCATTATAGCATCTTTGTGAATTGGCTATCCCCGGAGCGGCAATATTGTCATAGCACCTGTTGATTATACCCTGTACCATATCCTGGTATTCCCAGATGTTCTCATTGTCATAATTACCGTTTGGCCATGGTTCAAGATAATCCTTGCAGGAGCTGATAAGGAGTATTAATGCTCCAAATAATATGATTCTTTTCTTCGTCTTCATAATAACAATCGATTTAGAAATTTAACTTAACTCCTCCGGAGAATGTCCTGAATAAAGGATAATATTCTACTCCCGAATTAATTGATTCAGGATCTACATCCTTCACTCCTGAAACAGTAAGAAGGTTGGCTCCCCTGATATAAACCCTGATTCCGCGGCTTCCCATGAATTTCAGCACATCGGCCGGAATTGTATAGGCAAGCTCCACATTCTGGATCTTGAAGAAATCTCCTTTTGTCAGCCAGAAATCAGAAGTAACAAAGTTATTGTTCACCTTGTAGTATGTAAGCCTCGGATAGGCACCTCCGATATTATCTCTAACAAAGTTGGAATAAGTATTCGGAGCATCATCACTCCATCCGTTCCAGAAGTATTCATTGGTAAGAGCGAGGTCATAAAAGGCTCTGCCGGCACCCAGAACGAACAGATCGAAGTTCTTATACTTCAATGATAAGTTTATTCCATAATACAGACGAGGAGAGGAATATCCGATAACCGCCTGGTCAGTCTCATCGACAAAACCATCTTTGTTGAGGTCGGCATACTTCAGGTCATCCTTGTGCAGTTCAGCATCAAAAAGCTGAACCGGTGTATTATTTCCGCCCTGAGCTTCTGCATCAGTTGCGAATTTCCCAAGGTACTGATAACCGAAGATGGCATCCGAAGCCTTTCCTGTCCTTATCTGGTAATCATTTCTGTACTGAGGCTCGTCGTATTTTACCCTCTTCCCTTTGGACGTAGTGGCATTTGCGCCAATAGTAAGTATTACGTTACCCACCTTATGAGTAAATGTAAGGTCTGTACCCAGGGCATTATATCTTGTCTGGTTGTAATTCTGATAAGGCCGGGTACCATTATATCCGGCAACGTAAGGCATATTCGATGTTGTCTGGGATAATGATCCATCTACCAGCCAGTTATAATATGTAACCCCAAGTGTTACCTTTTCATTGAACAGTACTGCATCAAATCCACCGTTTATTTCCGCTCTCTTTTCCCAGGTAAGAAT
Source organism: Bacteroidota bacterium (assembly GCA_029564935.1). Lineage (GTDB taxonomy): Bacteria > Bacteroidota > Bacteroidia > Bacteroidales > VadinHA17 > LD21. The sequence continues at coordinate 51,023 of JAKQPD010000197.1, read as the reverse complement.
CGGATTACCTGTTCTTGAAAGGTAAGCCCTGGTTACGGCAGCTTCGGTGGTTGTTCCGAACCAGCGGTTTGATGTATAGGGTCCGAAAGCATAAGGGGTTGATGTACTTGTAGTTGAAGTACTTGACCATCTGTCGACATCATAAAGGTTGGGGAAATATGTTTCGTTGCCGACAACTCCGCCCTGAACCCGAAGCTTCAGATAATTAAGAAAGTTACTGGCGGTAATGAGATCCTCTGTTACAACATATGCTCCTCCGACTGCCCAGTTAAGCATGCTGCGGTAATCTTTTGCGAAACTTGAGTTACCTGCATAATTGAGAACACCCTGGAACTGGTATTTATCCATAAGGTTATAATTAAGTGTTCCCAGCCAGCTCCTTTGTCTTTGAGGCTCTTCTATCCCGTTTATGTATGAAAGCGTCTGGTGATACATCGCAGCAGCCTGCAAATTACTGTTTGCAAAAGTTTTGTCATAGCTCAGCCTTTCATAGAACATCCACCTCTGGAAATAATAATCCATAAGCTTGTAATTGTCGGCCATTTTAAACAGTGAGTGTCCTGAATACCTGGTAATGCGATCCTCGAGGGTTTCTCCGTCCGGATTTTTTATTGTGTAAGCCAGATAATCGTTTGTTTTACCAACACGCACAGTATTATGAATGTTGAATCCAAAATAGGTTTCGGATTTAAGACCCTTAACAAAATTGCCTGCATCATAAATCAGTTTCAGGTTTGATGCCCCGGTCCTCCCTCTGTCGGTGTAATAACCCTGGTCGACCACATTTCCGATCAGGTTATTGGTATAAAGTGCACTCACACCATACCATGGAGTATTGCTCGATTCATCAAAATATGCCCAGATCGGATAAGCCACAGGAGGAACCGTATGAAGATCGTCCAGTATTGAAGGTAATTCGGTAAGTGTAAGTGTGGCATTACCTGTACCTTCTGTTGTATAATCAGGATCATATCCGTAGTTGGGTGATCTTCTGTAGGTAAGGTTACCGTAAAACCCGAACTGTGCGCTGAAATAATCATTGATCTTTACATTGACATTCTGACGGGCAGTGATCCTGTTATAGTCGGATTTTGCACCCAGATCAATTATATCTCCTTCACCTGCATACCCCAGATACGAATAATACTGGACAACATCATTCCCTCCGGAGGACGACATATTCACCCTTCTGAATTCCATTGTATTATCCAGGATCATGTCGGCAAAATCGGTACTTGGATTTTTAAGGCTGTAGCCGTCATTTTTTTCAAATGCCTTTATTTCATCACCGGTATATACAGCCGGAAGACCTTCATAGTATCTTGCCCTGTTGACAAGTCTTGCATATTCGGCGCCGGAAACATATCCCGGCATTCTGTCAACCGTGCTTACTCCGGTCTCAACATCAAAGTGCAGAGTCCTTTCATTCGGTACGCCTGTCTTGGTTTTTAAATAAAGGACACCTCCGGTTGCGGCCGGTCCGTACATTGCTGTGGAAAGAATACCTTTCATCAAAGTGGCAGATTCAATCTCGGCCGGCCCTATAACCATTTCCTGAAGTTCGGAAGGCATATCATTGATAATCACATAGGGCATCCCGTTGAATTTGTCAGTTGCATCATAATCATTCGACAGTCCCGAGAATTGCTGTAGTCCTTCCATTGGACTCAATCCGGGGGAGCCGTCAATTTCCCTGACATCGTACATTGAAGATATCCCTGTAAGCGAATTGCGGAGATCCGTTGAAGGGTAATGTGAAAAATAAGATCCGTCGACGACAACTTCCGAACCTGTAAGGTTACGTTTCCTCAAAGTTGTGAACGGCAGGGGAACAATATCTCCTGAAGTCATGTGAATTTTGCCCTGCAAAAGGATTACAGTCGGATTGGCAGCAAGATCAAGTACAATACCTGATTTCTTTTCAAACTTAAAAGCAGTTATTGTAACAACATCTTCAGGATAACCACTTAAGGAAACGGAACCATTAGCGTCGGTAAAAAGATGTGTAACTCCTTCGCCAACGACAACTGAAGCACCCGGTACCGGGGCTCCGGTTTCGTCCGTCACTTTAAGGGTAACATTAAACATCTGCCTGACTCTTTTCTCTTTCTGAACCTGACCGCTCACCGGTATTGCCAGTATTGCGATAAGGATAATCAGTCCGGCAAATCTGATTTTTTGGAATGATATATTTATAAATCTCATATACTTGTGTATTATATGGTTCAATTTACCAGACTGGATTAGCTACGAAAGTTTTCATTTTCAGAGCATCTGCATTCAGGAAGTACAGATAGTACATTCCTTCTTCCCATGCAGGCTGACGGTCTGCAGGAAGTGGAGTACGGAGATATTTGAATCCGTCGGGCCATTCAGGATCAGAAGTCTTCTGCGGAATGATCGCATATAGCGTACTTGACATCACCTGAGGCAGATCCATCCATCTGCGGACATCGTCATAATAGAACTGACCTTCAAATGAAAGCTCAATACAACGTTCATTTTTGATCCTTGGTCTTAGTGCTGCAGCAGATCCTGTAAATTCAGCTCTCACATCCGGCATTCCCGATTTAGTTCTTATCTTGTTGACAGCCTGCAATGCGGTCAATGTCGCACCCGGTGCAGTTCCATTAGGACCATAAGCTTCATTGACAGCTTCGGCATAATTAAGATAAAGCTCTGAAAGGCGGGACAGAGCGTCGGCCCATACACCTCCGATATTCTGCTGCTTGGTGCTGTTCCCAGCCCAGTGCTTTCTGAGAGCATATCCGGTATAAGTCCTTCCGTTATATGCTGTTGTAAGAAGTTCGGAAGGTTTATCTCCGTCCATATAAATATTTGCCTTGCCATCTGTCCAACCGGGAGCAGGACTGCCATTATATATTATATCGGTATAGAACCGCGGATCCCTGTTCTTGAACAACTGATGTTCGTCATATTCACCTGCCGCAGTTGCAGCTGCCCGGTCGGCTTCAGTATTAAGCGGCCAGCCGTTCTTTGTCTCATATTTGTCAACCCAGTTCTGTGTGGGATTAATCCCGGAGGCAGAGTTGTGTGCCATGAAATGTCCTCCCCACATTGTTGCTATCGCGCCGCTACCTCCTCCCCAGTTCCAGGTATAGTTGAAACTCATAACGCGTGTCCAGATACTCTCTTCGCATACGGGGGTACCATAATAATTAAGGTGCCTGTCATTACCACTTGGATCACTGAGGGGTAATATTCTCACGCCATTTGATTCAGCAATCTGAATTGCATCCCATGCGGCTGCAGCGGCTTTCTGCCAGTCGGCAGCCCCGTTCTTATTATTGAGCGGACTTGCTGCATAAAGCAATGCCCTTGCTTTATAGGCTTTTGCCGCCATACCGTTGGGACGGTACATCTCATAGGCATTATAATCAAGAGAACCTCTGGGATCACGACGTATTTTATCGCACAATTCAAAATAATAGTATGCCGAATCGAAATCCTGAACTACCTCCTGAAGATAATCGTTCTTCGGAAGCCGGGCCAGATCCCATGTTTCATCATATGGACCCATAACATAATCAAGATACGGGAAGGGTCCCCATAACCTGAAAAGAGTCCAGTGGAAGAATCCTCTCATAAAATAAGCCTGGCCGAGGAAATCATTTTTTACATCCTCAGTGATATCCTGAACCCTGTAAATATTCCGGATTGCCATATTGCAGATCCTTATATCATCAAAGCAGGCTCCAAGTACCGGACGTCTTGAACCATCAAAGCATAATTTACTTATAATAGTCTCCGACATATTTCCGCTCTTCCAGGCCTGCCCTTCCATGTAGCGGCCCTGGTCGCATGCATCAGTTGTTGAATTAATGCAGTACTTCTGATCCCAGCAGTCCATATAAAGCGGAGTGCAACAGGCGTAATTCCATGTATCGCGCCAACCGTTGTTATAATATTTTCTGCCATTATAAACAGCATCGAAAAAGAGCTTGAAGTTGGCATATTTGGTGAAAACAATATCTTCGGTAAGGCCCGATTCGGGAGCTTTGTCGAGATAGTCTTCAAGAAAACCGCATGAAGTGGCCATAAGCATGCTCATACCCACAATTAACAGCAGTATATAATGTTTTTTCATGATTACTGTCTTAATTATTAGAAATCAACTTTAATTCCACCCCGGAATGTTGTCATCTGGGGATAATATCCCTGATAAAAGTTCGTAGCCTCAGGGTCTCCCTCGATAAGAGGTGTAAATGTAAGCAGGTTGTTGCCGGTGGCATACACAACAAGGTTTCCGATTCCAAGTGACCTGTTCAAAGCAGCCGACCTTATTGTGTATCCTATATAAACATCCTTAAGCCTTAGATATGAGGCATTCCTGAAGTACCTGTCCTTAATGATGGCCTGGTATCCCCTGTCGGCTTCACCACCTCCCCATACAAGATTATCCTGGCTTGAGGATCCGCTATAGTGCATTGTCGCATGCGTTGCATCCCGGTTTGTCGGTGTCCAGTAGTCAAGAGCTGATTTGTGAACACGCAGGTCACCTTTGATAAATTCAACTTCAAATGCCTGGTTGTACTGGACATATTTTCCCTGGTTGCCTGAGAAAAGGAAATTAAAATCAAAATTCTTCCATGTAAATCCTCCGGAGAAAGAATATGTGATCGGAGGATATGTCAGTCCGGGAATAGCATGCTTGTCCAATGTATTGACAGTTCCGTCAGCATTATAATCAAGGTAAAGGTAGTCGCCCACATAGGTCTTTGTGTAATCAATTGGTGATACATTATTATGGATATCGTCAACACTGGTGTAATATCCTCCATTTGTGAGTTCAACACCGTTTATTTCAAGACCTTCCAGACTGTATTCTACATTAAGCATCTCAGTCAGGGGCTTACCGGCAAGTTTCATATGATCGGGAAAAGCATCCGGATCGTCCTTGAAAACAACCCTGTTCTCATTCCATCCAAAAACACCTCTCACCCAGTATTGGAAGTTGGGTGTCGGATTTTTCCTGAATTCGAGTTCTGCCTCCAGTCCATGTTTTTTAACCTCTCCAAGGTTTATCTCCTTGAAGCTCTGGCCAATGAGCATTGTGGTACTCTTGGGTGTCAGAAGCATCTTATCACGGTACTCATCGAAGAGGTCAACAGTAAGAGTAATAAGATTACTGAACATGCTCATCTCAAATCCGAGGTCTCTCTTGTGAGCCCTCTCCCACTGTGCCATTGTATTTGCCATCATATCTTCGCGGATGTAACCGCCGTTATCGGTAAAGTACGAACTTGTATAAAGCCAGCGGCTCTTTGCATAATCACTTCCGACATATCCGTCAGAATACCTGAATTTAAGCCTGTTGATCCATGGAATTGTATTTTTGAAAAAATCTTCTTCTGAAATCAGATAGCCTACTGCAACCGACGGGAAGGTACCAAACCTGTTTGCCGGGGCAAATCTTTCGGAACCCGTATATCCGATGTTAAATTCAAAGAGATATTTGCGGTCATAATCATAGGTTAGCCTTCCGACCAGACCCTCATTATAGTAAGGGAAATCTGTCTGGTAGTTCTTCTCCTGCCTGTTGAACAAGCCCAGGGCGCTTATATTGTGATTTCCGAACGACCTTCCATAATTTAGTGAAAGTTCATAATAGAGGTCACTGTAATACCCACCCTGTAATCCACTGGTATTCAGATCGAATGGAGCCAGCTTGTAAGTTGTTGCCCCCTCGGCAGGTTCCTGCCTGAACCATGGATTCTGTCCGGTTACATCGGAAGGATCATCTCCAACCCTGTTAAAGTACAGAATATACATCGGGTAAGTGATCGATCCGGTCTGCTGCCTGTTGACAAAATAGCTGCTCAGAGATACCTTACCCCCGACCGATAACCCTTCTGTAATGAAATTAAGATCCTGTTTGAGAATGAGGTCAGTAAACAGGGTGGAACTCAGGTCTTTGTTCATGGTTCCCGATTTCAATGACCGGTACGGATTACCTGTATATTCACCGACCGGATATGCGAACCTGTCACCAGTAGCATCCGGATAATCAGTGTCTTTAACCATTTCAAGAACCCAGGCAGGATAGTATGCCGGAGCAGAGATACCTCCTGTCGAATAAAGGTCCCTCCATGAGCCGCCGCCAAGGTTCCTGAGGTTCAGGATACCTCCTACATTCATTGTCAGTATAGTCGATTTTGTTATGTTGAAGTCGAGGTTTATCCTGTAATTGAATTTATGATTGTAATACCTCTTGTCATAAAAACCCTCCTTTGTGCCAACAAAGAAATCACCGGTATACTGGTGACCGAATGAAAGAAAGTACTTGGCAAATTCTGTCCCTCCGGAAATATTGAGGTTCTCGTTGCTGACCGGGGCAAAATCCTCGGTGCACATATCAAACCAGTTGACATCGGGATATTCAAGAGCTTTAAGAGGAGTTGAAGGATTTTTCCATTGTGAAAGCTGGTAGTCTGATTTCAACCCTGTGAATTCCTGCTTGTTCATCATTGCGACGTTATACATTTGCATAGTGGTATATGCGTCAACATGATCAGGTTTTCTTGTAGCTGTCTGCAAACCGTATGAACCCGTAAAACTCATGTGGGGTTTTCCCAGCTGACCGCGTTTTGTTGTAACAACGATAACACCGTTTGCACCCTTGGCTCCAAACACTGCCGTAGCCGAAGCATCCTTAAGAACTGAAATCGTATTGATTTCAGTGGGATTTAATGATGCAAAATCACGTTCAACACCGTCAACCAGAACCAATGGTTTACTTCCGTTCCAACTTGAAAGTCCGCGTACATACAGGTCTGCATTTTCTGCTCCTGGTTCAGCATCGAGCTGAATGGTCAGAACGCCCGAGAGCTTCCCTGTAATAGCATTGGTGATTGAAGTTTCTCCTGCCTGCATAAGAGTCTGGGAGTTCACCTGTGTAATGGCACCAACGACACTCTCCTTTTTCTGAGTTCCATATCCCACCACAACAACTTCCTGGATTTCTGTCACCTCAAGAGAAAGGGCAACAGTAACCGGAACTCCGGGTGTTGCGGGTATTTCCTGTGTGGCATATCCGATGAATGACAGGGATATTGTAACCTGATCCCTGCCGGTGACCGGAATGTTAAATTTACCGTTAATATCGGTGAGGGCCCCGAGCGTGGTGCCTTTCACCACCACCGAAACCCCGATCAGCGCTTCACCTGTTGCAGCATCAGTTACCGTACCGGTTATAACCTGCTGAAAAGCAGCCTCATCATCCGGAGGTACAGAAAATGCTGAAACGGAAGCAATTGAGCATAATGTGAAAATTATGCACAATTTTGTCATGATCAGTGGCTTTATCCACCTGAACCTGACAAAACACAACCGCTTTGTGTAATTATTTTCCATTAACTATAAAATTTAAAATATTAATAATCATTTTGAAGACCAACGGATTAATCAATAATCTGTCTAACCTGGTTTTCTGCTCTTTCGTAATTGTTTCATAGGTTAATAAGGTTTAGTGGTTATGGTTTGAATTAATGATTCCAGGTTTGATAATTTAAATAAAACCAGATGTCATACAGCAAGATTAAGTAAAAAAAGTATCCTCCTGAAATTGATCTTCTTAAAAACGGAGATTGTCAGGTTATCAAAAAATAATATAAATATTCCGAGAATACCAGGTTATTTGAGTATTTAAGGTTAGGTCAGCAAATAAATTGTAGCAATTTTAAACAATATTAAACAAAATAACAATACCTGAATATGTTTTTAACATTTAAAAATCAGTACAGTTATAAACAATTTCCGGTTAATTTATTAACTGTCTTTACTTTATATCTACGTATTAAAATACGTATTTAAAAACGTATTTTTTCAATCCGGGAATTAATAGCTATATTTCAGTTAATTAATGCCTAATTGACGTACAGGTCGCATTAAGTGAACTAATTTTGACTTTATCATTGTAACCGTTATATTTATATGTTTTAATCAATTAAACCTCTACTTATGAATAAACTGTATCTGTCCCTCCTAATGATGTTCCTTTTGAGCGTAGTATCTTATGGTCAGAAAACGCCGACCGGAAATCCAAAAGATTTCAAACTTAAGACCTGTCTGCACTCTGTCAGTTACATGGGTGTATGGCGTGGTCAGGCCACCCTTACTGTAGATGAATTTCTCCTGAAAGCAAAAGAGTTCGGATATGACGGGGTGATGCTTGCAGCAAAGCGTCCGCATGTATCTCTGATCGATTACGACGATGCTGCACGTCAGAAACTAAGAGCCAGGATCAGAGAACTGGGACTTGAACTTGTATGCCTTGCAGGATATAACGATTTTGTTGCAGGTGTAGATAAGGCAGGGATTCCCAATGTTGAAATTCAGGCAACTTTTATCGGGGAGCTTGCAAGGCTTGCCCGCGATCTGGGGACCAATATGGTTAGAGTTTATACCGGTTATGAGCGTCCCGACCAGCCTTATGATAAACAATATGCCCTGGTGGTCGAAGGATTACAGATGGCAGGGAAAATTGCTGCAAAATATGGCGTAACTCTGGCGATCCAGAATCATCACGACATTGCTCTTCACCACGACGCCATGAAATGGCTCATTGAAGAGGTCAACCTCCCGAATGTCAGGGCGGCATTCGATTGCTGGTCACCTACTCTCGAAGGTCTTAATTCGGAGGAAATCAAACAGGCCATATATACAATGAAGCCCTATATAGTCCATACAACTACAGCTGATTATAAAGAACTTCCCCGGTTCAGATATGAACTTACCCACAGTAATTATGTTCCGGCGATATCACAAATGAGAGCCGTCCCCATCGGTGAAGGATTCCTCGACTATAAAACCTTTATTAACACCCTTAAAGAGATAGGCTACCAGGGATATATTGCTTATGAGATGTGTGAGGTTCTGGAAGGCGGAGGATCGGTTGAGAATCTGGATAAGGCTGCAAAAGCGTTTATAGAGTATGTGAAGCAGTTTAAATAGGGGCGACAGGAACTCATCCCCCCGGCCCCCTTCTCTGCTAACGCAAAGAAGGGGGTGCCTGACACGTCCCCGGTTGCTCTCCTTCTCAGCTCCATCATTAGAGTAAGTATCTTCCCCGGTTGTTCCCCCTCTTTGCGGAGCAGAGAGGGGGAAAGCCGGAACGAAGTGAAGGAAGGGGGTGAGTTCATGAGAATTCAGAGAGGAGGGAAATAAGCGGGTGAGTTCATATAGTACAGAGATGACAAACAAAAAAATATAGAAGTAAATGAAAAAAACAATTATTGCATTAGCTGTTTTAATGATCACAGGTCAGAATTTAACTGCCCAGCAGTTGCCGAAAGATCAGCGCATGCAGTGGTGGAGAGAAGCACGCTTCGGAATGTTCATTCACTGGGGCGTTTACGCTGTACCAGCAGGAACCTGGAATGGCAGACAGATAGGTAACATTGGGGAATGGATCATGAACCGCGGAAAGATCCCTGTTGAGGATTATAAAGCTATGGCAAAGGATTTCAACCCGGTTAAATATGATCCTGATTCATGGGTTAAAATGGCAAAGGATGCAGGAATGAAATACATCGTCATAACATCAAAACACCATGATGGATTTGCTCTTTTCAAATCAGAAGCAAGTAAATGGAATGTCGTTGATCATACAGTTTATGGTAAAGATCTTCTCAAACCGCTTGCCGAAGCCTGTAAAAAACATGGCATTAAGCTGGGATTTTATTATTCTCAGGCGCAGGACTGGGTCAATCCCGGTGGAACGGCTATCCGCAGGCTGACCAAAGAAGGGTGGCCGAATCCCGACTCGGTTATCATTGATGCCTATACAAAAGAGCATAATGGGCACTGGGACTGGCGGCAGGAAACAAAGACATTTGAACAGTATATAAATGAAGTTTCTGTTCCTCAGGTAAGGGAACTGCTGACCAACTACGGAGAAGTGGCCGTTCTCTGGTGGGATACCCCGAATGGAATGACTGTTGAGGCAGCAACAAAATTTCAATCGCTGCTGGCTATACAACCTCAGATAATTACTAATGACCGGCTTAAACGTCCTGACTTTCCCGGAGATCATAAAACACCCGAACAGAGGATACCGAATCTGGCCGACCTTGACGGTACCGACTGGGAGACCTGTATGACAATGAACGGAACATGGGGATACAAGAGTTACGATCTTAATTACAAATCGCCGCAAACCCTGATCCGTAATCTTATAGATATAGCCTCGAAGGGCGGCAATTTGCTGCTGAACGTGGGTCCGACCGCCGAAGGTGAGTTTCCGCAACAGAGCATAGAGATCCTTTCAGAGATGGGAAAATGGATGAAAGTGAACGGTGAGGCGATCTATGGGACAAAAGCCAGTCCGTGGGGTCTGTTTCCCTGGGGCCGGTGCACCCGAAAAGATACGAAGAACGGTACGAGCCTTTATTTTTCGGTTTTCGAATGGCCTGCCGACCGGAAGCTGACTATTTCCGGAATGAAAAACAGCGTGATATCAGCTAAGCTTCTTGCTAACGGAGCCAGAGTGAAAACTGTCAGAACAAAAGAAGGAGAACTCATCATTTCACTTCCGGCTTTCTCTCCCGATCCGATGGCTTCGGTAGTCAGAGTGGATGTCAGAGGAAAAGTGGCAGAGAAGATTAAACAATAAGTAAAAAGTAAGAAGAAGGAAGAACGAAGAAGAAGGAAGAATAGCGAAATGAAAGAAGAAAAGAGACGTGATTTGGAGGATCGGTTGATTGATTTTGCAGTTTCGATAATTAAGCTTGTTGAAAGTCTGCCAAATACAAAATCGGCAACTCATTTAGGAGGCCAGCTGCTGAGATCAGGTACTTCGCCGTCTTTAAATTATGGAGAAGCAAAAAGCGGCGAATCAAAAAATCGTTTGTTCTATTGTTCTTACTTCAAACCCTTCACTCCATGTCTAAGTCCAGCTTTTTAATTATCAGACTCCTCATTTTCTCGCAACTTCTTCTTCATGCCGGAATTCAACCGGCGTCAGGTAATAATCAACAATTTCCTGGTCCTGATGGCAAACTGGTCTGTATTCTATCAGTTGAAAACCGGCAGCTGTTCATGGCACTAACCCTGGATGGTAATACTGTTTTGGAAAAATCACCTTTGAATATGTCAGTTGACGGTTCCTCGATAACATCCGGCGTTAAAACAGGAAAGATCAACAGAAGCACCGTTAATGAAAAATATCCCTGGTTCGGCTATCATTCAACTGCAAAAAATCACTTCAACGGATATAGTATTTCATTTAAGAACAAGGAGCAAAAAATAAATTATACTCTGGAAATCAGGGTTTTCAATGATGCTGCCGGATTCAGATTCATAATTCCAGGAAACGAAAATTCCCTGAGGACTCCCGATGAATCAACAATCTTCCGCCTTCCTGATAAAAGCCTTGTCTGGTATCACGATCTCTATATGCATTATGAAGGGATTCATGAAAAGAAAATGATCGATACAATACCGTCAGGACAATGGGCAGCTCCTCCGCTCACTGTTAAATTGCCTGATGAAGCCGGTTATGCATCAATCACAGAAGCAAATCTTGTTAATTACTCCGGTTTGGCACTTCAGACTGATGGCAATAATGGATTTGTCATCAGGCTTGGCCATAGTCACCCTGCCTCCTACCCTTATGTTCTGAGATATACAAAGGAAGATATAGCAAGATTATCGGTACCTGCAAAAATAAAAGGGACAATTACAACACCCTGGAGAGTGGTGATGGCAGGTAAAGATCTTAATACCCTTGTCAACTGTGATGCTGTTCATAATCTGTGTCCGGAACCCGATAAAGCACTTTTTGCGGAGGGTGCGGCAACCCAATGGATAAGACCCGGGAGAGCCGTCTGGAGATATCTTGATGGCGGAGGCGACCAGTCGCTGAGGAATATGAAAGAGTTTTCCAGGATGGCTTCAGAGCTGGGATTTGAATATAATATCCTTGAAAATTTCTGGAGTAAATGGCCCGACGATTCAATAAAGAGCCTTGTTGATTATTCAAAGGAACTCGGCGTCGGAATAATTGTATGGAAACATTCAAAGGATCTCCGTGATCCTGGGGCAAGAAAAACCTTCTTCCAGCGGCTTTGTTCTTTGGGTATTAAGGGGATAAAAATTGATTTCTTCGACCATGAAGCGAAAGAGGTCATGGATCTTTATAAATCGATCTTTAATGAAACCGCCGCATTGCAACTTTCATTAATCCTTCACGGAGCGAACAAACCTACAGGTCTTGAAAGGACCTGGCCAAATGTTCTGATCTATGAGGGTGTTCGTGGAATGGAATCCGGTAAACTGATGGACAGGGCTTCTCATGAATCGACAATTCCGTTTACCAGGATGCTTGCCGGTCCGGCTGACTATTCAGTATGTCATTTCGGAGAGCGTCGCCGGAATACAACCTGGGTACATCAGGTGGCAACAGCTGCTATTTATTGTGGTCCGGTCATAACTTATGCGGCTAATCCCTCAAACCTGCTTTCAAATCCCTGTGTTGAAATGATAAAAAGCATTCCGCCTGTGTGGGATGAAACAATTGTTCTTCCCCCGTCGGAAATAGGTAAAATTGCTGTTTATGCCCAGAGAAAAGGTACCAGATGGTTTTTATCGGTCATTAACGGATTACAGCCAGGAACCGTCAAAATCCCTATGACATTTCTGGGCACCGGAACATATAGCACCCTGGTTATGAAGGATAATCCCTTAAATTCAACTGATGCAGTCATCACAACAGGAACGGCGCACCAAAATGATAATATTGATCTGGAACTTGTTGCCGGCGGGGGATTTATGATGAGGTTAACGGAGAGATGATAGGGTCCGGATATGGTGCCGTTTGCCCCTGGGACATTAATATTTTGTCGAAAAATTAAGAATTTTCACTTTTTATTTTGATTTTTTAAAATAAATAGTACTTTTGTCAGGCTTATTAAAACAAAACCGTGAGAATTTCTTTAATCCATATTATCCTCGTCCTTATTCTCGTGCCCAGCACGTGATCCGGGAATAATATGTATTTATATAAATATACAGAAGCTTTCCGGATCAGACCGGAAAGCTTTTTTTATAACTTTTTATAATGAAAAACAAACTCAGAAGTTCGGTAACATTCACCGGCAGAACAATGGCCGGAGCCAGAAGCCTGTGGCGCGCCAACGGTATGAAAGAAGAACATTTCGGCAAACCTGTAATTGCTGTTGTAAATTCTTTTTCACAATTCGTTCCGGGTCATGTTCATCTTCATGAAACAGGACAGATAATAAAGAAAGAAATAGAAAAACACGGATGTTTTGCTGCCGAATTCAATACAATTGCAATCGATGACGGTATTGCAATGGGTCACACCGGAATGCTCTACTCCCTTCCCTCCCGCGAACTTATTGCCGACAGTGTCGAATATGTTTGCAACGCACACTGTGTCGATGCAATGATCTGTATAAGCAATTGCGACAAGATAACACCGGGAATGATGATGGCTGCACTCAGACTGAATATTCCGGCGGTATTTGTCTCGGGCGGACCAATGGAAGCCGGTCTGCATGGTAAGAGATATATCGACCTGATTGATGTAATGATCGACAGCGCCGATGATAAGATCAGCGACGATGAACTGATGGAGATAGAAAGATCCGCATGTCCGACCTGCGGATCATGTTCGGGAATGTTCACCGCAAATTCAATGAATTGTCTCAATGAAGCTCTTGGACTGGCTCTTCCTGGTAATGGGACCATCCTCGCAACTCATACAAACAGGCTTAATCTTTTGAAAAAAGCTGCCGATCTGATCGTTACACTCGCGAACAGATATTATAAGGATGGCGACAATACAGTTCTCCCCCGCTCAATTGCATCAAAAGCAGCTTTCATGAATTCAATGGCACTCGATATAGCAATGGGCGGTTCAACAAATACTGTTTTACATCTGCTGGCACTTGCACGGGAAGCCGGAGTCGATTTCACAATGAAAGATATTGATTCCCTTTCACGAAGGATCCCGAATATCTGTAAAGTAGCTCCAAGCTCCCATTTTCACGTTCAGGATGTTAATCGTGCGGGAGGGATTATGGCCATCCTGGGGGAACTTGACAGGAATAATTTAATTGACACGACTGTAAATCGTATCGATTATCCTTCACTCAGGGATGCCCTGGCTGACTGGGATATCATGGGGGCTAAGGCCTTACCTGAGGCCTTCTCATTTTTCAGAAGCGCACCTTCAATGACTAAGAGCCTGGAAATGGGATCACACAGCACAATGTACAACTCGTCCGACACTGATCGTGAGAAAGGCTGCATCAGGGATGTCAGGCATGCATACAGCAGCGACGGCGGACTTGCCGTTCTTTACGGGAATATTGCAGAAGACGGATGTATTGTAAAAACTGCCGGGGTTGATAAGGACCTCCTTACTTTTGAGGGTCCTGCAATTGTATTTGAATCCCAGGAAGAAGCCGTCGACGGTATACTCGGAGGAAAGGTGAAGGAAGGTAACGTCGTTGTGATCAGATATGAAGGTCCGAAAGGTGGTCCGGGTATGCAGGAAATGCTCTACCCCACATCATTCCTTAAGTCGAAAGGACTCGGAAAGAAATGTGCATTGCTTACCGACGGAAGGTTCTCAGGAGGAACATCGGGTCTCTCGGTCGGACATGTTTCGCCCGAGGCTGCAGCAGGCGGAGCTATTGCTGTTATAAAAACAGGAGATACCATTATAATAAATATCCCGGAGAGAAGCATTAACGTTAAACTTACAGAAAAAGAACTGGGAAAAAGGTTTGCGGAAGCTGAAACGAAAGGGGAACAAGCGTTCACTCCCCGGGGAAGGGATCGTAAGATACCCGCTTCCCTTCGTGCTTATGCTGCAACCGTAAGCTCGGCGGATAAAGGGGCAGTAAGGATTGTATGAGTAGTGAGTAGTGAGTTGTGAGTTGTGAGTAGTGAGAGATTAAAATTAGAAGCATTAGATAAAAGGTTAAAACGATGATGACTGACAAGGAAGCACAGGAAACCACTTCAAAGGTTAACGGTTTTGAACAGATAACAGGAGCGGAAGCTATTCTCAGATGCCTTATGGAGGAAGGAGTTGATACGATCTTCGGCTACCCGGGGGGAGCTATTATGCCTGTTTATGACAGGCTCCTTGATTATAATGACAAGCTAAGACATATCCTTACAAGGCATGAACAGGGAGCAGCACATGCTGCACAGGCTTACGCCATGGTGACAGGCAAACCGGGGATCTGCTTTGCAACTTCGGGACCGGGAGCTACAAATCTCATCACGGGTATAGCAAATGCATACCTCGATTCAATTCCCATGATATTCATCACCGCACAGGTGGTATCAGGGCTTATCGGAACTGATGCTTTCCAGGAGACCGATATTCTGGGAGTATCTATGCCTGTCACAAAATGGAACTGGCAGATCAAGAAACCTCAGGATATACCTGAAGTGTTGGCAAAAGCATTTTATATCGCCACAACTGGCCGGCCGGGACCTGTCCTAATTGACATTACCAAGGATGCACAACAGGAAAAGCTTCAGTTCAAATACAAAAAATGCAATTACTTAAGGAGTTACAATCCGCATGTTCCCCTGAACATAAAAGCGATCGAGTCGGCTGCAATAATGATAAACCATGCTGAAAAACCGATGATCCTTGCCGGACACGGAGTACTTCTGGCCAAAGCAGAAAATGAACTTCTTCAGTTTGCTGAAAAAACCGGTATACCGGTGGCACTGACACTGCTCGGACTATCAGCATTCCCCTGTGGCCACCGTCTTTATGCAGGTTATCTCGGGATGCATGGTAATTATGCCCCAAACCTTCTGACGAACGAAGCTGACCTCCTGATTGCAATCGGAATGCGCTTCGACGACCGCGTTACAAGTAATCTTAAAAAATATGCTAAAAAGGCACGGATTATCCATCTGGAAATTGATCAGGCCGAAATTAACAAGAATGTCCAGGTCGACCTCGAGATCCACAGCGATGCAAAAGAAGCATTACAGAATCTCATACCTCTCGTAAAACAGAACAGTTACGAAAGCTGGATAAGAGAATTCAGGATATGCGATAAGATTGAATATGATCGTGTTATTAAAGAGGAAACGAAACCTGAATCAGGAAAAATAAGAATGGGTGAAGTTGTAAAGCTTGTTTCCGAAATGACCGGTGATGATGCAATAATAGTTACTGATGTTGGTCAGAACCAGATGACTGTAGCCAGATACTACAAATTCACACAGCCCAACACCCTTGTCACATCAGGTGGCATGGGTACAATGGGTTTCGGCCTTCCGGCAGGAGTTGGTGCCAAAATAGGACAACCCGGAAAACAGGTGATCGCGTTTATTGGAGATGGAGGTTTCCAGATGACCATCCAGGAACTGGGCACAATACTTCATTATAAGGTACCCCTTAAGATAATCTTACTGAACAATGGTTATCTCGGAATGGTAAGACAATGGCAGGAAATGTTCTTTAAAAGAAGATATGCTTCGACTGAACTGGTAAATCCCGATTTTATTACCATCGCCGGAGGATACGGCATCCCCGGAAAGAAAGTTTCCGAAAGAAATGATCTCAAAGATGCTTTATCTGAAATGCTGGCTGCAGAAGGACCATATCTTCTTGATATAGAAATCGAAAAGGAAGGAAATGTGCTGCCGATGATAGAACCGGGAGCCTCAGTTTCGGAAGTGACACTTAACTACAAAGGTTAAAATTTATTATGAAACAGGAATTTACATTATCAATCTTCAGCGAGAACCACATTGGTATTCTCAATCAGATAACTATAATTCTGACCAGGAGGCAGATAAATATTGAAAGCATTACTGCCTCCGAATCTGCAGTAAAAGGCGTTCACCTCCTTACCCTTGTGGTAAAAGCCACTCCCGACATGGTCAGGAAGATAGCCCGTCAGATCGAAAAGCTGGTTGATGTTCTTAAAGTGTTCGCACATTCATCCGACCAGATAATTTACCAGGAGATCGCACTGTTTAAAGTATCGACAAACAGTATATTGTCGGGTAATATCCTTGAAACGATCGTAAAGAACTACAATGCAAGGATCCTTGTTGTATCACCGGAATATATGGTCATTGAGAAGACCGGGCATAAACCGGAGATCAACGAGCTCCTTGTTCATCTTGAACCCTATGGAGTGCTTCAGTTTGCCAGGTCGGGAAGAGTGGCTATTACAAAACAGGTCAAGGAACTCAACGCCTACCTGAAAGAGCTGGATGAAGCGAACAGGGATATATCTGAAATATAGATTTCTCCAGGGATAATATACCCCCCTTCCCCCCTGAGGGGGGGTAAAAATCCCCCTCCGATCTATGCCCCCCTTTAGGGGGGTGGGGGGGTAAAAGGATTGATCAGGGGGGTGGGGAGTAAAATAGGAAAAGAAAAGATTTTAACTGAATAAAATAATTAACTAATATTAAAACCATGGCAAAAATCGATTTTGGAGGAGTACTTGAAAATGTTGTTACAAGAGAAGAGTTTACACTTGCAAAAGCCCGTGAAGTTCTGAAAAATGAAACCATTGCAGTTATAGGTTATGGTGTTCAGGGACCTGCACAGGCGCTTAATATGAAAGACAATGGGATCAATGTCATCATTGGTCAGGCACCCGAGTTCAAAGCTGACTGGGACAAAGCGGTCAGGGATGGATTTGTACCAGGGAAAACACTTTTTTCCGTTGAAGAAGCTGCGTCAAAAGGAACTATTATCCAGTACCTTGTATCGGATGCAGCACAGCGAATCTTATGGCCAAAGGTCAGGCAATGCCTGAAAAAGGGAGACGCACTATATTTCTCTCATGGATTTTCAATTACATATAAGGAACAGACTGGAGTGATACCTCCCGCTGATGTTGATGTGATCCTGGTTGCCCCGAAAGGATCCGGAACAAGTGTCCGCCGGAATTTCCTTGCCGGTACCGGTATAAATTCGAGCTATTCTGTATTCCAGGATTTCACCGGCAGGGCTGAAGAGAGGACCCTCGCACTGGGCATTGCCATAGGTTCAGGGTATCTCTTCCCGACAACTTTTGAAAAAGAGGTTTTCAGTGATCTTACCGGTGAACGTGGTGTGCTTATGGGGGCCCTGGCCGGAATAATGGACGCCCAGTACCAGGTTCTCCGCGAGAACGGACATACACCTTCCGAAGCTTTCAACGAAACTGTGGAGGAGCTTACCCAGAGCCTTATCCGCCTTGTTGATGAGAATGGTATGGACTGGATGTATTCAAATTGTAGTGCAACAGCACAAAGGGGAGCGCTTGACTGGAGACCCAGATTCAGGGATGCCACCCTTCCGGTTTTCACTGAACTTTATGAGAAGGTCAGATCGGGCGAAGAGTGTGCAAGAGTCCTTAAGTCGACAGGAGCACCGAATTATAAAGAGGTCCTCAATGCTGAACTCAGTGAACTCGGAAACTCCGAATTATGGAGAGCCGGTGCAGCTGTAAGAAAGCTCAGACCAGGGAAAAAATAAACAATAAAACCACTTGAAATATGAGCGAAAAAGTGATTATTTTCGATACCACCCTCAGGGATGGTGAACAGGTGCCGGGATGCCAGCTGAATACAATTGAAAAGATCCAGGTGGCCAAAGCACTCGAAGAACTCGGCGTTGATGTCATCGAAGCCGGCTTCCCTATCTCCAGCCCGGGTGACTTCAACTCAGTGGTTGAGATATCGAGGGCAATAACAAATCCGGTCATCTGCGCCCTTACACGCGCTGTGAAAAAGGATATCGAGGTGGCTGCTGATGCCCTTCAGTTTGCAAAAAAGAAAAGGATCCATACAGGTATAGGAGTATCCGATTACCATATTCAGTATAAAATAAAAACAACTCCTGATGAGATCCTCAGAAGAGCCGTTGATGCGGTGAAATATGCAAAGAAATTCGTTGAGGATGTCGAATTCTATGCCGAAGATGCAGGACGGAGTGAGAATGAATTCCTGGCAAAGGTAATAGAAGCCGTAATCGAAGCCGGAGCTACAGTTGTGAATATCCCCGATACAACAGGTTATTGCCTGCCACCCGAATATGGAAGCAAGATCAGGTATCTTAAGGAAAATGTCAGGAATATTGATAAAGCAATAATCTCAACACATTGCCATAATGATCTGGGAATGGCAACCGCCAACACAATAATGGGTGTGATGAACGGGGCCAGACAGGTAGAGGTTACAATGAACGGCATAGGCGAAAGAGCCGGAAATACCTCCCTTGAGGAAGTGGCAATGATCATTAAGAGCCATCACGACCTCGACCTTACGACCGGCATCAATACTCCTCTGATCTTCAGCACAAGCCGCCTTGTATCGAATCTGATGAGCATGCCTGTCCAGGCAAACAAAGCTATTGTGGGAAGAAATGCCTTTGCACATTCATCGGGCATCCACCAGGACGGTGTACTTAAGAAACGGGAGAATTACGAGATCATCGATCCGGTCTCTGTAGGCGTACGGGAATCTTCAATTATACTAACAGCAAGAAGTGGCAGAGCAGCTCTTAATCACCGGCTTGAATTGCTCGGTTTCAACTACGGGAAAGAAGAACTTGATGAAATCTATCATCGTTTCCTGATCCTTGCTGATAAGAAGAAGGAGATAAATGATGAAGATATCAGAATACTTACAGGTGAGGTCTTCCAGGGAGAAAAATCTATCAGGCTCGAAAAGCTGCAGGTCACATGTGGAAAGTCGGCAATCCCGGTTGCAACAATAGGCCTTAATATAAACGGGGAGGTCCATGTAGCAACCTCTACCGGTAACGGTCCTGTTGACGCTGCCTTTTCTGCTGTGAAACAGCTGATCAGCAAAACAGTTCACCTTGAAGAATTCCTTATCCAGGCAATTACAAGAGGAAGCGACGACATGGGCAAGGTGCATGTTCAACTGGATCATGAAGGGAAAATATACTATGGATTCGGGACCAGTACCGATATCGTAACTGCCTCAGTGGAAGCATTTATCGATGCAATTTCAAAAATAAAATAACCCCCCTGCCCCCTGAGGGGGGGGTAAAATCCCATCCCGATCTCTGCCCCCCTTTAGGGGGGTTGGGGGGTAAAAAGGATAAAAAAACCTTCAGTGGGGTTGGGGGGGGTAAAATAGCTGATCAGGGGGGTTGGTGGATAAAAGGATAAGGCTAAATTAGTTACATAAATATAAATCATTTATTAATGATTCCGCAAACACTTTTTGACAAGATCTGGGACAGCCACGTAGTTAAGTCGATCGAAGGGGGACCGGATGTCCTTTATATCGATCAGCATTTCATCCATGAAGTGACGAGCCCCCAGGCATTTGACGGACTGAGAGCCAGGGGCATCCCGGTGTTCCGTCCGGCTATGACACTGGCAACAGCCGATCATAATATCCCGACGAAGGACCAGAATCTTCCGATAAAGGAAGAGTTATCACGTACCCAGGTGGAAAAGCTGGCCGAAAACTGCAGGGAATTCGGGATAGAGGTATTCGGACTGAACCATCCCAAAAACGGGATAGTGCATGTAATAGGTCCCGAACTTGGCTATACCCAGCCCGGAATGACCATAGTATGTGGCGACAGTCATACCTCAACCCATGGAGCCTTCGGGGCTGTGGCATTCGGAATTGGGACAAGCGAGGTCGAAATGGTACTTGCAACCCAGTGCATCCTTCAACCCAAACCAAAGAAAATGAGGATCAGTGTTAACGGTACTCTTCAGAAAGGAGTTACTGCCAAAGATATTATTCTCTATATTATCTCGAAGATATCAGGCGGAGGAGCTACAGGTTACTTTGTGGAATATGCCGGTTCAGCCATTGAAAGCCTCAGCATGGAGGGAAGGATGACCATATGCAACATGAGTATAGAAATGGGTGCAAGAGGAGGACTTATAGCTCCCGACGATACCACTTATGAATATCTGACGAAAATACCTTCAATCAGCAACCGTCCGGATTTCTATTCGCTGTTAAAGAAATGGCACGGTTTCAGGACAGATCCGGGTGCTCATTTTGACCGTGAGCTTGACTTTGATGCAGCCAGGATAAAGCCTATGATCACCTATGGTACTAATCCGGGAATGGGGATGGCGATCGATGATACGATCCCTTCAATTGACAGCATCGCCAGCGAAGCATCAGCATCATTCCTAAAATCACTTGATTATATGGGATTTACGCCCGGGATGAAACTTGCCGGCCATCCTGTCGATTATGTGTTCCTGGGAAGCTGCACAAACGGAAGGATTGAAGACATAAGAGCTTTCACACATTTTGTAAAAGGGAGGAAAAAGGCACGGGAAATCACTGCATTGATAGTTCCTGGTTCGAAGAAAGTTGAACAACAGGCTATCAATGAAGGACTTGATAAAATACTGAAAGAGGCAGGATTTGAACTGAGACAGCCGGGGTGCTCCTCCTGTCTTGCCATGAATGAAGATAAAATACCTGCAGGTAAATACGCCGTATCGACATCTAACAGAAATTTTGAAGGAAGACAGGGGCCTGGCTCAAGAACCCTGCTGGCAAGTCCGCTTACAGCAGCTGCTGCGGCAATAACAGGCAGGATCACCGATCCACGCGATATGTTACAAGATTAATAATTCCGAAAAAGGATTAAAATGGCTAAAGAAAAATTTGATATACTCGAATCGACCTGCATACCTCTGCCGCTCGAAAATGTTGATACAGATCAGATAATCCCTGCACGATTCCTCAGCCTTACGACGAGGGAAGGATTCGGGGAATATCTTTTCCGCGACTGGAGATTTGACAAATCGGGGAACAAATCAGGTGGTTTTGTTCTGAACGACGAAAAATATAAAGGCAGGATCCTTGTTGCCGGTAAGAATTTCGGTTGCGGATCAAGCCGCGAACACGCTGTATGGGCTATTACCGACTACGGCTTCAAAGCTGTTGTTTCAAGCTTCTTTGCCGATATCTTTAAAAACAACAGCCTGAATAACGGACTGCTCCCCGTGGTGGTCAGCGATGAATTCCTGAAAAACCTTCTTGATCAGATACAAAAGGATCCGGAAACAAAAGTGATAATTGATCTTAAACAACAACTGTTAACAGTATCGTCGGGTGAATCGACCGGCTTTGAGATAAATCAATATAAAAAAGAGTGTCTGATGAAGGGACTTGACGATATTGATTATCTGTTAAATATAACAGATATGATCAAAGCATATGAATTCAGAAAAACTCTCGGGAAATGAGAATTGAAATAATGGATACAACCCTGAGGGATGGTGAACAAACCCAGGGTGTGTCATATTCACCGGTCGAAAAACTGCATATCGCACGGCTCTTGCTAAAGGAGCTGAAAGTCGACCGTATAGAGGTTGCTTCGGCACGGGTTTCAAAAGGCGAATTTGAGGCACTGAAAAAAATAACCGGCTGGGCAATTGAAAATGACTTCCACAATAAAGTGGAGGTTCTCGGATTTATCGACGGGGATATTTCCCTGAACTGGATTAGGGATGCAGGGGGAAAAGTAATCAATCTGCTTTGCAAGGGATCGCTCCGTCATCTCGAAAAACAATTAAGAAAAGACCCTGAAACCCATGCCAGGGACATTAAAGAAATAATCAATAAAGCGGGGGATTCCGGTATGGATGTGAATATTTATCTCGAGGATTGGTCCAACGGGATGATCCACTCGGAAGACTATGTTTTCTTCATGATCGATTCATTTAAGGACGAGCCCGTTAAAAGGATCATGCTTCCCGATACCCTGGGAATATTGAATCCTGAGCAGACCTTTTTATTCTGCAAAAAAGTTGTTGACAGGTATCCGTCGATCCACTTCGATTTCCATCCGCATAATGATTATGATCTCGCTGTTGCGAACATTTTTTCGGCCGTAAAAGCAGGTATAAGGGGTGTCCATACAACAGTTAACGGACTGGGTGAGAGGGCAGGAAATGCACCTCTTTCAAGTGTGATAGGTGTATTGCATGATCAGCTTAAAGCAGAAACTGCAATAAACGAATTTGAGATCACCAAAGCAAGCCGTCTTGTAGAGACGTTCAGCGGTATAAGGATCCCGGTCAATAAACCGGTTGTAGGTGAAAACGTTTTTACCCAGACCTCGGGTGTTCATGCCGATGGCGACAGCAAGGATAATCTTTACTACAACAACCTCTTACCCGAACGTTTCGGGAGAAAACGTAAATATGCCCTCGGTAAACAATCCGGAAAAGCAACAATTAAAAAGAACCTCGAAGAATATGGATTATCGCTGAGCCCCGAGTCCCTTGAAAAAGTAACAATGAGGGTTATTGAACTGGGAGATAAAAAAGAGACTGTTACTACTGAAGATCTTCCGTTCATTATTGCCGATGTCCTTGGAAATGAACAGATCACCTATAAGATATTCATAAATAATTATGCGTTGTCACTGAGTTATGGACTGAGACCCTTTGCAAGTGTAAAGATAGAGATTGACGGTCAGATACATGAAGGAACCAGCTCCGGCGACGGCCAGTATGATGCTTTCATGAAGGCTGTGAGAATTATTTATGAAAGTATCGGAAAAGAGTTGCCCACTCTTACTGACTACCAGGTATCAATCCCTCCGGGAGGAAAGACAGATGCTCTTGTTGAAACTATTATTTCATGGAAATATCATAACAAGGAGTTCAATACAAAGGGCCTTGATGCCGACCAGACCGAATCGGCAATTAAAGCCACCGAGAAAATGCTGAACCTCATTGAAGGTCTTAACAGTGCAGAACATAAAACGTTAACCCCTGAAACATAATAACCTTTGCGCTCTTTGTATAACCTTTGCGTTCTTTGTGTAAACCTTTGTGCCCTTTGTATAACCTTTGTGTTCTTTGTGTAAACCTTTGTGCTCTTTTTGTAAACCTTTGTGCTCTTTGTATAAGCTTTGCGCTCTTTGCGTAAACCTTTGCGCTCTTTGCGGTTAAATAGAATTTTAAAAAACTATTTATATAAACTTTAATGGGAAAATCATACAACATCGCAGTCATTCCCGGTGACGGGACAGGACCGGAGGTGGTCAGGGAAGGAAGAAAAGTACTCGTTACAGCAGCCTCGAAATTCGGATTCAAAATCAATTTTGAAGAGTTCGATTTTGGAGGTGAACGATATCTTCGTACAGGAGAGGTACTTCCCGCATCAGCTCCCGGACAGCTTAAGAAGTTCGACTCAATTTTTCTTGGTGCAATCGGCCATCCCGATGTAAAACCCGGTATCCTCGAAAAGGGAATACTTCTTACATTGCGGTTTGAGCTCGATCAATATATTAATCTCCGGCCCGTGAAGCTCTACCCCGGTGTTCCGACTCCCCTTAAGGACAAGGGACCGGAACACATCGATTATGTTGTTGTAAGGGAAAATACAGGAGATGTTTATACAGGAATGGGTGGTGTTACTATGAAGGGAACTCCTCACGAGGTAGCAGTACAGAACATGGTCTATTCACGAATGCAGGTTGAAAGATGTCTGCGTTATGCTTTTGAATATACCCGGAAGAGGAATAAAAAAAATACTCTTGCCCTCTGCGGGAAAACAAATGTCCTCACTTATGTTTTTGACCTGTGGGAAAGAGCATTTCATGAGATAGGGAAAGAAAGCTATCCTGAAATAAAACGCGAATATTATCATGTGGATGCTACATGTATGTGGATGATAAAAAATCCGGAATGGTTCGATGTTATAGTAACAAGTAATATGTTCGGAGATATAATTACAGATCTTGGAGCCATTACCCAGGGCGGTATGGGGATCGCTGCCGGAGGAAATATTAATCCCGGCGGCGTTTCGATGTTCGAACCTATCGGCGGTTCGGCTCCCAAATACACGGGGCAGAATATCATCAATCCGCTTGCAGCTATTGCCTGCGGGGGAATGATGCTTGAGCATCTGGGCGAAGATAAAGCCGCAAAAGCAATAGAAAATGCGATAATGTATGTTACTGCAAATAAGCTTAAGGATATGGGCGCCGGAAGAATGGGTTACTCAACAACCGAAGTCGGCGATCTGGTGGCGGGACAAATATGATATTAACCCGTCTGAGCATACCAGGCGGGTTTTTAATTTCAACGCCTGTTGCCCGGACAAAACGAAAAAATAAATGAACAGACTGAAAATCGCAATTCAGAAAAGCGGAAGGCTGAGTGAAAACTCACACAGATTACTTGAAGAATGTGGTATAAAATTCTCCAACGGAACCAGTGTTCTTAAGACATCGGCAAGGAATTTCCCGGTTGATATTTTATTTCTCCGGGATGATGATATACCACAGTATGTTGAACAGCAGGTTGCCGATATAGGTATACTTGGCGAGAATATGGTCTTTGAGAAAAACAAGGATGTGGAAGTTCTTGAACAACTTGGTTTTGCAGCCTGCAGGCTCAGCCTTGCCATTCCCAGGGAAGATGTTTTCGCAGGACCGGAATATTTCAACAACAGGAAGATTGCCACAAGCTACCCCAGACTTCTTTCGCAATACCTTTCAGAAAACAATATTACAGCACAGATCGAGGAGATAAGCGGAAGCGTGGAAATAGCTCCGGGTATTGGTCTTGCCGATGCAGTATGTGATATCGTCAGCTCAGGCAGTACCCTGCTTACTAACGGTCTGCGTGAAGTCATTACCATACTGAAAAGTCAGGCAGTGATTATCGGTAATAAAAACCTCGACGATGAAAAAAGATCCATCCTCGAAAAGTTTCTATTCAGGATAAGATCAGTAAAAAAATCCAGGGAAAACAAATATATACTGCTAAATGCTCCGGAAAAAGCCATCGGTGAAATATGCAAAATACTTCCCGGAATGAAAAGCCCGACAATATTGCCTCTGGTTGAAAAGGGATGGTGCTCGTTACATTCTGTGGTAAGAGAGGATGATTTCTGGGAAAGGATCGATCAGCTTAAAGCTGCCGGAGCGGAAGGGATACTGGTTATACCTATTGAAAAAATGATAATATGATGAGAACATTTTTTTATCCTTTGAAAGAAACCTGGGAAACCCTTTGCAGACGGCCGGTAACTGATACATCGGGATTTGATACCGCCGTGAAGAACATTTTACTGAAGGTAAGATCGAAAGGAGATCAGGCGCTGCTCGACTATGCCGAAAAGTTTGATCACGTAAAGATCACTGATCTGAAAGTAACGGAAAGGGAACTGGCTGAATCAGAAAAAGCCATCACTCCGGATCTGAGAAATGCCATCATAACAGCAATGGGAAACATCAGGAAATTCCATGAATCCCAGATGAATGATGATGAAGTTCTGGAGACTACTCCCGGTGTTAAATGCTGGAGAAAAAGGATCCCTGTTGAAAGGGCAGGCCTGTATATTCCCGGAGGTACAGCACCGCTGTTCTCGACAGTTCTTATGCTGGGAGTTCCGGCTGCTATTGCCGGCTGCCGGCAGGTAATACTATGCACCCCTCCGGGAAGAGACGGAAAGATTGATCCCCTGATATTGTTCACTGCAAAACTTACTGGTATTACCGATATTTATAAGACCGGCGGGGCACAGGCTATAGCCGCAATGGCATACGGTACCGAAAGTATTCCGAAAGTCGATAAAATATTCGGTCCCGGTAACCAGTATGTAACCAAGGCAAAAGAGATCGTTAGCTCCGACGGAGTCGCGATCGACATGCCGGCAGGCCCCAGCGAGGTCCTTGTAATCGCAGATTCAAAGGCTGATCCTGTGTTTGTTGCAGCTGATCTCCTGTCACAGGCTGAACATGGCACAGACAGCCAGGTTGTTTTGCTGACAGACAGCAGTGACCTGATGACATCAGTCATGGAGGAACTTAAAATACAGCTTAAAACCCTGCCCAGACGTGATATCGCATCACAATCCCTTGAGGAAAGTGTTGCAATTGTGCTTCCGGGCCTGGATGAGTGCATGGAGTTCAGTAATAAATATGCCCCCGAACATCTGATAATAAATACCGGGAACGCAGAAAAACTGGCTGAAAATGTGATAAATGCAGGTTCAGTATTCATCGGGAAGTATTCATGTGAAAGCGCCGGGGACTACGCCTCGGGAACAAATCATACCCTCCCGACCAACGGCTTTGCAAGAAGCTACAGCGGCGTATCGACAGACAGCTTCCTGAAAAAGATAAGCTTCCAGGAAATATCACGTGAAGGGATCACAAGACTGGGTCCGGTCATAGAATTAATGGCTGAGGCTGAAGGTCTGGCGGGACATAAGAATGCAGTGAGTGTGAGATTAAAAGAGCCGGGCAATGTTTGATCTTGAAAAAATTATAAGACCCAATGTAAAACAGCTTACCCCCTACTCCTGCGCCAGGGATGAATTTCAGGGTAAAGCCGATACCTTTCTCGATGCCAACGAGAATCCTTTCGGAAACCTTAACAGGTACCCCGATCCTTACCAGCGTGAGCTGAAAACCGAAATAAGCAGACTGAAAGGTGTTCCGGCAGAGAATATATTCCTTGGAAATGGCAGCGACGAAATTATAGATCTTTGCTTCAGGGTGTTCTGTAACCCCGGGAAGGATAAAGCCCTCACCTTTTCACCATCATACGGAATGTATGAAGTTTCAGCTTCAGTGAATGATGTAACGATAATTAAAATCCCACTGAATGATAAGTTCGGTATTGACTATGATAATGTAAAAAACCGGCTCTCTGATGAAAAACTGAAACTGATAATTATCTGTTCCCCAAATAATCCTACAGGTAATTGTATGAACATCACCGTGATCGAAAAGATCCTTTCAGAATTCAACGGCATACTTCTTCTCGATGAGGCCTATATAGATTTTGCCGGTCAGCCTTCAATGAAAGATCAGATCGGGAAATTTCCCAATCTGATAGTGATGCAGACATTCAGCAAGGCTTTCGGACTCGCATCAGTCAGAGTCGGTATGGCCTTTGCCGGAAAGGAGATAATCAGATATTTCAATAAAGTGAAGCCTCCTTACAATATCAGCAAAATAAACCAGGAGGCTGTTCTCCGGAAGTTGAAGAAAACAGAAGCATATTATAGTCAGGTAGCCAAAATAAAAGCTGACAGGGACAGACTTTCAAAGGAATTTGCTAAATTGACAGGCGTTGTGGAAGTCTATCCTTCGGAGGCAAATTTTATTCTGGTCAGGATGAAGGATGCCGGTCGTGTATATGATTACCTTGTAAAAAGAGGGATCATAGTAAGGAACCGGAGCAGCGTGATAAATAACTGTCTGAGGATAACCGTGGGAACAAAGACTGAGAACAACAGGATTTTAAAAGCTTTAAGGGAGTTCGAAGCATGAAGAAGGTACTTTTCATCGACCGCGACGGAACTATAATAAAAGAACCTGAGGATGAGCAGGTCGATAGTATAGAAAAGTTCCGGTTCCTTCCGGGTGCAGTGACCGGTCTCGCAAAAATTGCAGGGGAGACTGATTTCGAGATGGTGATGGTGAGCAATCAGGATGGGCTGGGAACACCTGCATTCCCTGAAGAATCGTTCTGGCCTGCACATAATAAGATGATGCAGATCCTTGAGGATGAAGGCGTTCGCTTTGCTGAAATCTTTATCGACAGAACCTTCCCGGAAGAAAATGCTCCGACAAGAAAACCCGGAACTGCAATGCTTGTCAGATATCTTTCACAGGGTATCGATCTGGAAAATTCATGGGTTATCGGTGACAGACCGACGGATATAGGACTCGCCAGAAATCTTGGATGTAAAGCCATATTTATCGGACCCGACCGTTCTCCTGAAGCTGATCTCTCTGTCACAGGCTGGAATGAAATTTACAAATACCTCATATCTTTACCACGGACAGCAACAATAAAAAGGGAAACCAGTGAAACCGACATTATGGTTTACCTTAATATTGACGGATCGGGAAAAAGCAATATCACTACAGGTATAGGTTTCCTTGATCATATGCTTGACCAGATCGCCAGGCATGGCGGTTTCGATCTCACCATAAATGCTAAGGGAGATTTAAAAGTTGATGCACATCATCTTGTCGAAGACCTTGCTATATGTCTTGGCGGAGCATTTAACAAAGCGCTCGGAAGCAAGAAAGGCATACAACGTTACAGCTTTATACTTCCTATGGACGATTGCCTGGCAAGGATAGCGATTGACCTCGGGGGAAGACCATGGCTTGTATGGAACGTTGAGTTTAAAAACGCCATGATCGGCGATATTCCTTCGGAAATGTTCTTTCATTTTTTTAAATCATTCTGCGATAATGCCCTGTGCAATCTTAATATCGATGCTGAAGGTACAAATGACCATCATAAGGCAGAGGCAATATTCAAGGGATTTGCACGGACTCTGGGATCTGCTGCAAAAAAAACCGGCACCTTCGAGCTTCCCAGCACTAAAGGAAAATTATGATCGCTATAATAAAATATAATGCGGGTAATATCCGGTCAGTGCAGAATGCCCTGTCAAGGCTGGGATATGAGAGTGTTATAACCAATGACAGGGATGAGATAATCAATTCGGATAAAGTGATCTTCCCTGGTGTTGGTGAAGCCGGATCGGCCATGAAGTATCTCAGGGAAAAGGAGCTTGATAAGATCATTACCTCCCTCACACGGCCGGTGCTGGGAATATGCCTGGGTTTACAACTTATGTGCAGATATTCAGCTGAAGCCGATACGGAATGCCTCAATATCTTTAATGCCGATGTGAAATTGTTTCCCCCTTCAGATAAGGTCCCGCATATGGGATGGAATAATTTCATTTCAGTATGGGGCGACATTTTTAAAGGAGTATCCCGGATGGATGACCTGTATTACGTTCACAGCTACTATGCAGGAATTTCATCCTGTACAACAGCAATATGCGATTATATACTCCCATTCAGCGCCGCCATGAAGAAAGACAATTTCTATGCGGTCCAGTTCCACCCCGAAAAATCAGCACTTGTCGGGGAAAAGATCCTTAAGAATTTCCTTGAATTATGAGAATTATAGTTGCTATCGATATAATCGGCGGGAAATGCGTCCGGCTGACCAGGGGAGACTTCAGCACAAAAAAAATATATAATGAAGATCCTCTCGAAGTAGCCATGGAAATTGAAGACAACGGATTAAGATATCTTCACCTTGTCGATCTTGATGGGACAAGGGAAAAGAAGATAGTAAATTACAGAATACTCGAAAAAATCTCATCAAAAACAGCCCTTACAATCGATTTCGGAGGAGGCATAAGATCGGATGACGATATCAGAGCGGCATTCAACTCCGGCGCTGCACAGGTTACCGCCGGCAGCATAGCGGTAAATGATCCGGAATTATTCAAAAGATGGCTTTCAGCTTACGGCAATGACAGGATCATCCTGGGAGCTGATTGCAGGAACAGGAAAATATCGATAAGCGGATGGACAGAATCGGCCGGGGAGGATGTAAAAGATTTTATATCACGGCACAGTGAAATGGGAGTTAAGTATACTGTCTGCACTGAGGTTGAAAAGGACGGTATGCTGAAGGGACCATCAGCTGACCTGTACAAAGAGATACTGGAAGATACCAGGATCAATCTTATTGCCAGCGGTGGCATCTCATCACTTAAAGATGTCGAAGATATTAAAGCTATCGGCTGCGAAGGGGCAATAATCGGCAAGGCTGTTTATGAAGGAAAGATCAAACTAAAGGAACTCAGAGACATATGTTGAAAAAAAGAATAATACCCTGTCTCGATATAAAGGACGGGAGGACCGTAAAGGGAATACGGTTCATTGATATTAAAGATGCCGGTGACCCGGTTGAGCTTGCAAAGATCTATGCATCACAGGGAGCCGATGAGCTCGTATTCCTCGATATAACCGCAACTATCGAGAACCGGAAGACCCTGGCCGGACTTGTCGAAAGAATAGCGGCGGAACTCAATATCCCCTTCACTGTCGGCGGAGGAATAAACACGATCGGGGATGTGGCAGTCCTCCTGAAAGCCGGAGCCGATAAGATCTCAGTGAATTCCGCAGCAGTAAGGAATCCCCGTCTTATAAAAGAACTCGCTGGCGAATTCGGAAGTCAGTGTGTTGTGGTTGCCATTGATACAAATAAAATTGACAACGACTGGATAGTCTATGTTGACGGAGGCCGTACTCCAGTTAAGCTTAAAACCGCACAATGGGCTTTAGAGGCTGCGGAACTCGGCGCCGGGGAAATACTTCTCACTTCGATGGCCAACGACGGCACAAAGTCGGGTTTCTCAATCGACATTACGGCAGAAGTAAGCAGAAATGTCGATATTCCCGTCATCGCTTCCGGTGGAGCAGGCAAAATGGAACACTTTAAAAGCGTGTTCCTCAATACCGACTGCAGCGCAGCGCTTGCAGCAAGTATCTTCCACTATGGCGAGATCAATATCAGGGAACTGAAAGAGTATCTTATTAAAGAAAATATTCCGGTAAGATAATTTTCTCTTTGCATTCTCTGTGGACCTCTGTGTATCCTCTGTGTAAATCTCCCGATAAAATCGGGACAAGTTGTGTAAGTTCTTAATTTCTTTTAGTTACAGTAGAGTTACACAGAGATTAAGAAGTTTAAATTTATATGTGATAATGAACCAGATCGATTTTATAAAAGGTAACGGTCTCATTCCTGTAGTGATCCAGGATAATACCACTCTGCAGGTACTGATGGTCGGATTTATGAATGAAGAAGCACTCGCTCAGACAACTAAGGAAGGTAAGGTAACCTTCTTCAGCCGTAGCAAAAACCGCCTCTGGACAAAAGGAGAAACCTCAGGCAACTTCCTGTATGTAAAGGAAATAAAAGCAGATTGCGATAACGATACACTCCTTATTAAAGTCGATCCGGTCGGACCGGTTTGCCATAAGGGAACCAACTCCTGTTTTAATAACGACTCCCCGAAAGGTTTCCTCTACAAACTCGAACAGATCGTTAACCAGAGAATTGATGACGATGTGAAGGATTCATACACAAATAAGATCTTCAGGAAAGGAATTAATAAAGCTGCCCAGAAAGTGGGGGAAGAAGCTGTTGAACTTATAATCGAAGCCAAGGATGATAATGGCGACCTCTTCATCAACGAGGCCGCCGACCTGCTCTATCATCTTCTGATACTGCTTAAAGCAAAAGGTGTTACAATTGAAGATGTCGAGGATTGCCTTCTCAAACGCAATAACAAATAACTACCTTGAACCTGAAACCTGCTTCGGCCCACCGAAGCTTCAGCGAAGGTGGGGAACCTGAAACCTGCTTCGCCCACCGAAGCTTCAGCGAAGGTGTGGAACCTGGAACCCTTAACCCTTAACTTTTCTCAGCTGTCGGGCATTTCTGTTAATATTTTAAACTTTTCTTACCTTTTTTCTTGTTTTTTTAAAAATTGCATTACATTTGTACCTCTACAGAGCGATAAAATGAACCTTACACAAAGTTATAGCACCTCTTATTTTTATTTCTTTTTTTATTTTAAGAAAGAATAAGGGGATTTTTGTGTATACATATGAAGATATTGCAGAGTCCCCGGAAGCGGGGACTCTTTTTTTTAATACATTATAATTATGAAGATTTCAATACAGGGAGAACAAGGATCTTTTCACGAGGTAGCCGCAAGGCAGTATTTCAAGGATGATTCAATAGATATAGTTCCCTGTTCCACATTTGATCTGACACTTATGGCCGTTAAGGATAACCGGGCGGATTTTGCAATGATGGCGATAGAAAATGCAAGATCAGGCAGCATCCTTTCAAATTATACCCTTATACGGGAATCTGGAATGAAGATACTGGGCGAACATAACCTCAGGATTAAACAGAACCTGATGGCGCTTCCGGGTCAGCCGGTAGAAGCAATAAGGGAGATAAGATCACATCCGATTGCTATTAATCAGTGTATGACCTACCTCAACCGCCTCAGGGGAATAACCCTTATTGAAACCGAGGACACAGCAGGAAGCGCAAGATACATCAGTGAAAACCGGCTGAAAGGTGTGGCTGCAATATCATCCGCAATATCTGCCGAAATGTACGGACTCGAAATAATCGCTCCGGGAATCGAAACATATAAAAAGAACTACACCCGCTTCCTCATGATCGGAGAGGAAAAACACGCTTCAAATGACGGGAATAAAACCTCGGTAAGTTTCTGTACCGGCCATAAACCCGGATCACTTGCCACAGTTCTTGTAAGACTTGCAGAAATGGATGTCAACCTGTCCAAGATCCAGTCTGTTCCTCGACTTAACGGCGACTGGGAGTATATGTTCTACGCCGACCTTGAACTCAATCCGGATCACGACTTCGAACTGGTAAGGGATATCCTTGAGAATTATGCACTCGAGCTTGAGGTACTTGGTATTTACGCTAAAGATGACAAACTCTATGAAAGTTAAACCTGCTGAACGCACCGAAAGCGTTAAGGAATATTATTTTTCTCAGAAGCTCAGGCAGATAGATCAGATGCGGAGCGCCGGGACCGATATTATTAATCTTGGAATCGGAAGTCCTGACCAGCCTCCGTCGGAAAACACAATTTCCCGTCTGAAGGAAGAAGCGATGAAACCTTCATCACACGGATACCAGAGTTATACTGGTATCCCGGCCCTCAGAAAGGCTTTTGCAGAATGGTATAAGAAGTATTTCAATGTGACACTTGATCCCGGATCGGAGATACTGCCTCTGATGGGAAGCAAGGAAGGAATAATGCATATCAGCATGGCTTACGTGAATCCGGGCGATGAAGTGCTGGTCCCAAATCCTGGTTACCCGACATACTCTTCAGTAACCAGTCTGACAGGAGGAAAAATCAGATATTATGACCTTACTGAGAAAAATGGCTGGCAGCCCGACCTGGAGCAGCTTGACCGGGAAGATCTGAGCAGGGTAAAGATCATGTGGATAAATTACCCGCATATGCCCACGGGGGCAAAAGGATCTGTCAGCCTCTTTGAAAAGCTCGTAGCATTTGCTTCCGGCCATGGATTCCTTCTTTGCAATGATAACCCTTACAGCTTCATACTTAACAGGGATTATCTCAGCCTGCTTTCTGTCGACGGGGCAAAAGAGACGGCACTCGAGCTCAACTCTCTGAGCAAATCTCATAATATGGCAGGCTGGAGGATAGGAATGGTCGCGGGTCACAGCGAATACATAAGCAATATCCTCAAGGTAAAAAGTAACATGGACTCCGGGATGTTCCGTGCACTCCAGACTGCTGCTGTTGAGGCCCTGGGGAATCCTCCGTCGTGGTATGATACTGTTAACAGTGTATATACAAAAAGAAGAATCATCGTTGAAGAGATAATGAATATCCTGAACTGCAGTTTCGACAAGGACCAGAGCGGATTGTTTGTCTGGGGAAGGATCCCTGACTCCATAGCCAGCTGCGAACTGTTTGTTGATGATATACTTAATAATGCTCATGTATTCATAACACCGGGATTTATCTTCGGCAGTAATGGCGACCGTTACATCCGGATCTCACTCTGCGCCGATGAAAAAACGCTCAGTGAAACCAGGAGAAGGATTGTAAAATATCTTGATAAAGAAAACATAATTTAATAACAGAGGCTGCTAAGAAAAAATACTGAGACGGCCCCTCAAGGAAACATAAACCATGACAATAGCAGTAGTAGGAATAGGCCTTATCGGCGGATCGCTCGTTCTGGATCTGCGGAAGCGGAAATTTGCCGACAGGATCATCGGGGTCGATAATAATCCCCAGCACAGGAACATTGCCCTCCTGTGCGGCTTGATAGATGAAGCCGACACACTTGAAAATGCGGTGGACAAAAGCGATATAATAATCCTTTGTGCTCCTGTTGACGCTAACTGTAGAATGCTTCCGGGAATACTCGACCGGATCACAGGAACACAGAAGATTGTTACCGATATGGGATCGACCAAAGCAGGGATAGCAGATATCTCGAAAGATCATCCGGCACGAGGAAGATATGTCGCAGCTCATCCAATGTCCGGTACAGAGTATTCAGGTCCCCTTGCTGCCATAAGTAAACTGTTCGATTACAAGATCGCTATCATCTGCGATGCCGAACTAAGCGATCCCGATGCCCTGGGATCGGTTGAAAATATGCTGAAAGTTCTGAATATGCGACTTACATACATGAATTCGAGCGTGCATGATGTTCACGTCGCATATGTGTCACATATTTCTCATATCACTTCATTTTCACTTGCCCTGAGCGTCCTTGAAAAGGAACATGAAGAAGAAAATATCCTTAACCTTGCCGGAGGCGGTTTCGAAAGTACTGTCCGCCTGGCAAAAAGCAACAGTGAGACATGGGCGCCGATATTTACAGAAAATGCAGAATACATCCTTGAAGTCATAGATGTTTATATTGAAAAAATGAACCGCTTCAGAAAAATGATAGCGGATAAAGATAAAGAAGGCCTCAAAACACTAATGGAAGAAGCAAACGCGATACAGAAGATATTACAGTAGAGGTTGTGAGTATTTAAAGTATTTAAAGTACTTAAAGTACTTAAAGTTTAAAGAACCAACTCTAAATACTCTAATTACTCCAAATACTTTAGGCACTTTAGGCACTTTAGGCACTTTAGGCACTTTAGGCACTTTAGGCACTTTAGGCACTTTAGGCACTTTAGGCACTTTAGGCACTTAAAAATAGAACCATGGTACTAAAACTGGAAACCACACAGATCAAAGACTGGAAAGGCTACAAGGGAAGGCCGTTCCTTATTTCGGGACCCTGCAGCGCAGAAACGGAAGAGCAGGTCATGGAGACTGCCCGCCAGCTGGCAAAAATAAACCAGGTGAGCCTGTTCAGGGCAGGTATCTGGAAACCCCGTACACGGCCCAATTCATTTGAAGGGATCGGGATCCCGGCGCTTAAATGGCTCAGGAACGTAAAGCAGGAAACAGGATTGCTTGTAGGGACTGAGGTCGCAAACGAGAAACATGTCTATGAAGCATTGAAATACGGGATAGATATGCTCTGGATCGGCGCGCGTACATCAGTAAATCCTTTCACAGTGCAGGAGATAGCCGATGCACTGAACGGTGTGGATGTGATGGTGCTGGTCAAAAACCCTATCAATCCTGATATCGAACTTTGGATAGGGGCAATTGAAAGAGTGGCCCGGGCAGGCATTAAAAGGATCGGAGCAATTCACAGGGGCTTTTCATCCTATGAAAAAACAAGTTACAGGAATCAGCCCAACTGGCAGCTGCCTATCGAATTGCGAAGAAGGATCCCCAACCTCCCGATCTTCTGCGATCCCAGCCATATTGCCGGAGCCCGGGAATATCTCCATGAGATTTCCCAGAAAGCTCTCGACCTGAACTTCGACGGATTAATGCTTGAGTCACATATTAATCCCGACAAAGCCCTGAGTGATGCGGCACAACAGGTAACCCCTGACGAGCTGAATGAATTACTCTGCCGGCTTATACTTCGTAATCCTTCAACTGACGATCCCAGACTCCTTGATGTTCTGGGTGAACTCAGACAGCAGATCGACGTCTTTGACGATCATCTTCTCGACCTGATAGAGAGAAGGATGCAGGTTGCCGAAAAGATCGGGGAATACAAGAAAGCTAACAGTATAACTATCCTCCAGAGTGCCAGATGGGATGAAATAGTCAGAAGGGTTATGATAAAAGGAAGGTCGAAGGGATTGAGCGAAGAAATAATCGATACTATTTTCAAGGCTATTCACCAGGAATCCATAAACCACCAGATGAGGATCATGAACAACGGAGTTGATGTAAAACCTGAAAATATATAATTGCTGATGGATAGAATTATTATGCCGTCGGATCTGAAGGGCGAAATACAGGCGCCTCCCTCAAAAAGCATGACCCAGAGGGCAATAGCCGCTTCACTTCTCTCGGGAGGTGAAAGCATAATCCTGAACCCGTCGGCATGCGATGATTCCCTTGCGGCCATAAGCATTGCCTCAGCACTTGGGGCCACAGTTGTTTCCGAACCAGGTCAGCTCAGGATAACCGGATCGGGCGGAATAAAAGAAAATCAGCTCAACTGCGGTGAATCGGGACTGGCAATAAGGATGTTTTCCCCGGTAGCGGCATTGTATGACTCTGAAATAGTAATAACAGGCACCGGATCGCTTACAAAAAGGCCTATGTCGATGGTAGAAGATGCCCTGAAGCAGCTTGGAGTTGGATGTAAAAGCAGTGATGGCCTCCTTCCTCTGTGGATAAAGGGCCCTCTGAAAGGAGGATCATGCAGAATTGACGGCTCTCTCAGTTCGCAACTCCTGACCGGATTGCTGATGGCGCTTCCTGTTGCTGTAAATGATTCCGAGGTCATTGTCGAAAATCTTAAAAGCAGACCTTATATCGATATGACCCTCCAGGTACTGGAACGGTTCGGAATAAGGATAAACAAGACTGACTACAGCCGTTTCAGCATTCCCGGCAGCCAGATCTATCAACCGCAGAAATTTGAAGTCGAAGGCGACTGGAGCGGCGGCGCCTTCCTGCTTGTCGCAGGCGCCATCAATGGCGAAATAACCGTTAAAGGCTTGCGTCCCGACAGCCGCCAGAGCGATAAGGCAATTCTTGACGTGCTCGACAGGGCCGGTGCACGGACAACAATCATGGAAAATTCTGTAAGTGTGAAAAAATCAGAGCTCAAACCTTTCTATTTTGATGCGACAGAATCGCCTGACCTCTTCCCTCCTCTCGTCGCACTTGCTGCATACTGCAGGGGAATATCGACAATAAAAGGAGTGTCACGGCTCATCCATAAGGAAAGCAACCGCTCTGCAACCCTGGTAAATGAATTTCTCAAAATGAATGTAAAGATCGAAACCCAGGATGACGATATGATTATCACCGGCGGAAAAATAACCGGTGCAGAGGTCTGTTCCCATGGCGATCACCGCATTGCAATGGCTGCAGCTGTTGCCGCACTTGCCTCTTCCTCCAGGGTAATAATCAGGGATTCCGGTTGCGTTGCAAAATCATATCCTGAATTCTTTAAAGATCTCCGCGATCTGGGAGCAATGGTCTATGAATGATCTGAGAGCAGTATAATATCGATTTGTTTTTCAAACTGACTGATATTTTATATGATTTCAAGATAAACCATAAAAATCTTATACTTTTTTTACTTTCAATTCAAAATTTTATATAGATTTGCATTGATGAAAATAGGAAACTTATATAACTGGTGGTGGCGCAGCTCATAAAATGAAGCTGTGAATCACGCTGTTGTATAATTTCATAAGATATATAGACAAAGGCACGCTGATCACAGCGTGCCTTTTTGTTTTGGAACCATTATTAACATAAATAAAATTTACGACTATGAAAAAAAGTACAAAGATTCTGTTAAGCGAAAAAGAGATGCCGCGTCAATGGTATAATATTTTTGCCGATATGCCCAATAAGCCTCTTCCCCCGCTGAATCCTGTAACCCGCGAACCCATAGGCCCCGAAGCTCTGGCTGCAGTATTTCCGATGGAACTTATCAGGCAGGAAGTTGCGACTGAAAGGTATATAGATATTCCCGAAGAGGTTTTAAACCTTTATAAGATCTACAGGCCTTCTCCAATGTACAGGGCAATAAACCTTGAAAAAGCCCTCGGTACAAAAAGCAAGATCTATTATAAATATGAAGGAGGAAATTATTCCGGTTCACATAAAGCCAATACAGCAATTGCCCAGGCATATTACAACAAGCAGGAAGGGATAAAAAGGATGACTACCGAGACAGGTGCCGGGCAATGGGGAAGCGCTATGAGCTTCGCCTGCCATCATTTCGG
Organism: Bacteroidota bacterium; assembly: GCA_029564935.1. Classification (GTDB taxonomy): domain Bacteria; phylum Bacteroidota; class Bacteroidia; order Bacteroidales; family VadinHA17; genus LD21. Next base: position 12,297 of record JAKQPD010000197.1, on the reverse strand, counting down.
ACTGGAACTGCTCGTATTCATGGTAAAAGTCAGCTATCATCAGAAACCCGGCCGCCGGATATTAATGAACTCTTATGGCGCCAAAGTTGTACCATCTCCTTCAACCATGACAGCCTCAGGAAGGAAAGTTCTTGAATCGGACCCTGAATCTCCGGGAAGTCTTGGGATAGCAATTTCAGAAGCCATGGAAATAGCCGCTCAGGATCCGTATACAAAATATTCCCTTGGAAGTGTACTAAACCATGTATCTCTCCACCAGACTATTATCGGACAGGAAGCTTTACTTCAGATGGAGAAAGCCGGTGATTATCCCGATGTTGTAATAGGGTGCTTCGGGGGCGGTTCCAATTTCTCCGGTATCTCATTCCCCTTCATCCGCGAAAACATTGTAAATGGAAGGAAAACCAGGTGCGTAACCGTGGAACCATCATCCTGTCCCAAGCTTACAAAGGGAAAATTCATGTACGATTTCGGAGATTCCGCAGGCATGACACCTCTTCTTCCAATGTACACACTTGGACATAATTTCGTACCGGAAAAGATACATGCCGGAGGATTGCGGTATCATGGCGCAGGTGTTCTTGTAAGTCAGCTCCTTAAAGACGGGTTCGTGGAAGCCAAGGCAAAAATGCAGAGGGAATGTTTTGAAGCCGGAGTATTCTTTGCAAAAAATGAAGGAATACTACCCGCTCCCGAATCAAACTACGCAATAGCTGCTGCTCTCGATGAAGCCAGAAAAGCCGATATTGAAGGTGTTTCACGAACGATACTGTTTAACCTGAGCGGACATGGACACATGGATATATCAGCTTATGAGAAATACTTCGACAATAACCTTCCCGATCATGAAATGACACAGGAAGAAGTCGATAAATGTGTAGCCGCAATAGAGATTTGACGGCTATGCAAAAACTACGTATTATAATACGTTTTTAAAAACGTATTATAATACGTAGTTTTGTTACTGCTGCCTCTGTCGCTGCGCGACAGAGTTTCTAGAAGTCGGAGTAGTCGGTTGGGAAAAGAAGGAATGGGGTGGTCTTTGAGGTTGTGTTTTTATACTCCTCCATTCCACGCATCCTGACCCAGTCGGGATCTATCCTGAATGCTGCCCATTTTTCATCATGGGTTTTCATATCCTGGTATGTAGTCATATACATAAGGTCAGGCATATTACTCCCCGCAAGAACCTGTCCGTAAAAAACGGCATTGCATCCCAGCTTTTTAAAAATATCCATTTCCCCGCTATTGAACATATCGCGCTTTTTTGCCGCCTTGGTTTCCGTTGCACTTTCATAATCCCTCAGTTCATATATTCTATCACCTCTGGGTGTGTTGAATGACGGAACACTTAATGCGGGCATGCCTTTGAATGCTTTCATGAATATGCTTTCATACCTGGCAAATGGCGGATTATCAACCGGAGCATCCAGAAAATCTTTTCCTGCCTGCTGATATTGAGTATCATTCTCTAAAAGAGTGACAAGATTTATATACTTATCGGCTGTTTCATAGGGAATGAAGAGATAAACAAATTTTCCGAAACGCGCAGTATCGGCTGCTATGGGTTTGAATGCGCCTACATTATTAATCCCGGCTCTGTGAAGTGCCGGTATCAGTGCGTCTGCAAGATATTTGTCCATACTCTCCGCCTGTCCCGGCTGCGGAACACTATAGATCTTTATCTCATAGTACATCTGCTGATCAGTACTTTCATTACAGCTGATCAGCTGGAAAAAAAGAATTATTGCAGTAAGAACTGTAAATAATCCGGAAATTGATTTTTTCATAGGTCAGGTTTATTTATGTTAAACTTCATGGAGCAGGGGGGTGAGTTCGTTTGCGATTTTAATATAATGCCGAAAATTCCTTGAATATCTTATTAGCCTGGTCGGTAGTGATCTCCTTTCCTGACTGAATAAAGAACCTGTGACGGAGGGTTAACGATTCTCCTTTCTGAAGGGTCACTACGATCTTGTCATGGTCTTTCACATAAGACTGTGCCCCAAGGTTGTTTGTTGAGAAAAGTCCATAGCCGCGTGCATGTGAATGTCCGGGATAGCCGGTATTCTTAGGATGATCCCAAAAGCCAAAAGTTGTGAGCACATTATCTTTGGTCCCAGAAAGAAGGACCCAGTCATTCCTTGAACTCCAGACATCATCACCACGTTTCCCCGAGCTGGAAGTATACATTCCGGTCACTCCTTCGTTGTCGGTTGCTCTGACTGTTGTCGGATTTCCCTGTGAATCGGTAAATACTGCAGGCTGATTTGTAGGCATTTCAAATGCACGGTCAACCCTGATGGCAAACATTCCTTCCTTGTTATCGGTGAAGGTGACAGTTCCGTTTGCAGCTGTCAGGGTAGAGATATGATCTATGGTATATGATGTCTTATCGCCTGAAAAGATATACTTCGTGTTTTCAACAAGAAGAGTATTCTCCTTGCTGTCTTTCCATTCAGAGATCACATCGAGAGTACCTTTCTTGCCATTCTTGGCCTTAACGATCTGTTTTACAACGATATGACCGTAGGTTCCCTTCTTTGCCGCGGGTATTGCGGAGGAATTATTCCAGAAATCGAGTCCGTTAACATCGCCGTGATTGAACCATATTCCGATATGATGCGGATGGTCGATTCTCTCTTTTGGTCTGGGCGCCAGCGGGAATCCCCTTGTAACTACTGATCCGTTCGGAGCATTGACCGGCCAGAGATAAGGTTTTTCCATATTTGAGGGATACTGATAAGAGGTAAAGAATTTGCCACCTATCATTACGTCAACTTTCTGATCACCCTTAATAAATTTCACTTTGGAATTCTGTGCATTCACATTTATTAAAGAGCCCGACAAAAGGACAACACCAAGTAGAACAGCTGATAATTTCATTAATATTTTATTGTTCATGATCGATAAAAAGTTTTTAATTAATATTTATCAATACTGAAATACTTTCCCGCCGGCAAGAACTTCCTGGGTAGCTTCATCAAATGAAGCTTTTTCACCTGTCCTGAGGGCTGCTGTACACATTATACATGCAATTGAGTGATTGTAACCTGCCACCACATCAGCATTAGGTTTCTTACGGTCGCGGACACACTGCATCCAGTTCCTCATGTGAGCAGTCGTCATGGGATCACCGCCTGTATCAGCAGCTGTTTCTATCTTCATTCCCGGGAGTTCGAAGGGCTCAAGAAGGTTGGGCTGCATATTCATTGCTTTTGCTTCCCTGGCCTGGAGTCCGCCTTCTGATGTAACTTTATTTGTATCAAGATTCAGCATACCGCCGTTTGAATAGTAAAGTTCTTTTGTTCCACCTGCCGAGTTTGTAAACCTTGACGAATAAACAACCTGGAATGCAATGTCGGGATTTTTTGGATCGACATATTCCATAACGGCTGTCATTGTATCGAAATTGGAGCGGCCGTCCTTCCACTGATAAATTCCTCCGTTAGCTGCGACTGTGCGCGGATGAGGGATATCTGTGAACCAGTGAACGGTATCGATCTGGTGTGCCATCCACTGTCCCGGGATCCCTGATGAATATGGCCAGAAAAGTCTGAATTCCAGATATTTTCTTGGATCAAAATCAGCCTTTGGCCTGTTCATCTGGTACCTTGTCCAGTCGGTATCAGCTGCTTTTAAAAGCGGAACAACATTGGGTCTTCTCCATCTTCCGGGCTGATTAACGTTCCAGGTCATTTCAACGATAACAATTTTCCCGAATTTACCGGATTTGATATATTCATTGGCAGCAATATAATTTGGAGTACTGCGGCGCTGTGATCCTATCTGGATAATTTTACCGGTAGCCTCCACAGCTTTTCTTGCAGCGCGTGCATCAGCCATTGATTCGGCAAATGGTTTTTCAACATAAGCATCACGGCCGGCTTCAACAGCTTCCTTGCAATGAAGGGCATGCTGGAAATCTGCGGTACTTATTATCACTGCGTCAGTGTCCTTACCGCTGTAAAGCTCTTCATTATTTCTTGCAAGCCTGAGATTCAGCCCGAGTTTCTTATAATATCTGGCTGCATCTTCTCTCCTCAGCCTCCATATATCGGAAACGGCTGTGAACTCAAAATTCATTTCCTTTGCAAGGCTCATGAATGAAGGATGAAGGGATCCCCTGAAACGGTCCGAATAACCAACAATGCCCACACGTATCTTGTCGTTGGCACCAAGTACTCGCGAGTAGCTCTTTGCACCGAGGGCAATTCCTGCTGTCCCGAGAGCAGCTTTCTGAACAAATTCTCTTCTTGTAGTCATAATCTTATTGTTTATTGTTTTGTAGAATATTAGAATTGAAATAGTAAAAATACTTTAATTCGCAATTAATAAGTAATTATAAAACAGCTTTTTTTAATTTTAATGATTTTTAACTCATCAATACATTATCAGCCATGAAGCGAATCCTGGTCGACATGGACGGTGTCCTCGCCGATGTGTACTCACGTTTCTTCGATCTTCATGAACAGGAAACCGGCACAAGACTGAAGCTTTCAGATGTTTCAGGAATGCTTGAAGCTGAAGCTTTTAAGAACCAGATCAATTGGGTGACAACACCCGGATTTTTCAGAACGGTCCCTGTCATGGAAGGAAGTGTTGAAGGACTGAAGAAACTTAATGCCCTCTATGATGTGGTCGTGAACTCAATGGCGACAGAATTTCCTTTGAGCCTGACCGATAAACAATTATGGATGCATGATCATTTTCCCTTCATCTCATGGAAGCAACTCGTCTTCTGTGGAAATAAAAGCCTTATCAGAGCTGATATCATGATAGATGATCATCCCAAGAATCTTGATAATTTCACCGGAGAAACACTAATATTTACCCAGCCCCACAATGTTTTCATGAAGGATTTGAAACACAAAAGGGTTTCATCGTGGCAGGAAATAGAAAGTTTATTAATAAAGAATTCTTAATCTAAAGCCCTGATTTTACAGTAACAAAATTAAATTTCTTTTTAACCGCAAAGGGCACAAAGGTTATCGCAAAGGGCACAAAGGAAAAGTCTTAGATAGTATTCCTTTGCGAACTTTGCGTAATCCTTAGCGAACTTTGCGGTTAAAGGACTACTTCTTCAGCTCAAATCCCCCTATTGTAACTGAACCTCTGCAAGTACCGGTTTGTGATCAGATGGATAAAACATTCCGAATGAATCAGACAGGACTCCGTGTCTTAGAACTTTTACCTTCTGATTTATGAAGATAAAATCAATCGTCCTGCTTCTGTCATTTACTGCAAATCCCCCGCTTGTACCATCAGGTCCATAGGGTGGCGTAACTGATTTATCCCGGCTGTCATTTAAAACTTTCAGTACAGACTGGACAGGAGGAGATTCCTTTACCAGATTGAAATCGCCGGTAAGTATCAATGGCAGGTTCTCCTTATTTATTTCTGCTATCCTGTTCAGGATAAGCTTCACTCCTTCCTCACGGGCTTTCATGCCCCTGTGATCCAGATGGGTATTGAATACAAAAAATGTCTTTTTTGTTATCTTATCTTTCAGTTTAAGCCATGTGCATGTACGGTTACAGGCAGCATCCCATCCCATTCCGGGTTTTTCGGGTGTTTCACTTAACCAGAAAGTTCCCTCGGCAAGTTTCTCGAACCGCGATTTTCTGTAGAAGACAGACATATGTTCACCGGCTTCCTTACCATCATCCCTGCCTAATCCATAATATCCGAATTCCGGGAAACTGCTTTTAAGATCGTTGATCTGTTCAATTAGTGCTTCCTGGACATTGAAAATATCTGCCTTATGGAATTTCAGAAGTCCCGCAACCTTATCCTTTCGGTTTGGCCATGCATTGACCCCGTCACCTGTGTTGTTATATCTTATATTATATGTAATTATATTAAAAGGTGTTTCTTTTTCCGACTGCCCGTTGGAAGTACTGGCGGTCAGAACCGCCAGAAGGATGAAAACGATGACCGGTGAAAATAGTTTTATCACATGGGAAGATGCTTTAGCGGCTTTTCCCCCCTGGGGGAAACGTGAAAGGGGGTTAATATTCATGTGGTGAAAAAAATCTTTAACTATTTTCATGACCTGTTGTTTTTGTATACTTTAAGATTTATATCCCTGAATTAATTGAAAAATTAACCGCAGAGATCTGACACTCTGCGGTTAATATAATTAATTAGTTTAAAATTCTATTGCCATCCCGGGTTTTGGCTCAGATTGGGATTCTGAAGCATGTCATTTTTGGGAATGGGATAGTAGTAGTGTTTGTCTTCCCATGCTCTGGTGAGATTATTCATCCATGTCAGCTCCCCGTAGGTATCGTTTTTAAGCCTCTGTGAATTATCGTTGGTTCCGATCTTTGGGGAAACATTTACATACTCAACACCTGACACTGCAGGAGAAGGCTTTGTTCCCTGATAAAATGCAACATCAAGGATCCCGTCTTCATTCAGATCCATGGGGGTTACGAGTTCAGGAACATAGAATCCGTTCCATTCCATTTTCATCAGGTCACCTCTTTTCCATCTCAGTATATCAGCAAATCTCACACCTTCGAGGGACAGTTCTATACCTCTTTCCCTTCTTACTTCAAGGATCACCGGATCGGTGATAGCAGGGAAATAAGTTGTCTGCAGATACGTATCTACAACTGTCGGTTTGGCAGAAAGGCCTCCTGTAATACCGGCTCTTGCCCTTAGTACCCCGATTGTTGCTGCCCATTCGGCATCTGTAAGAGTTCCAAGTTCGGCTTTTGCTTCAGCATAGTTAAGCAGGATCTCGGCATATCTCATGAGAGACACAGAATTGATATTAAGGTCCCTGGTGTCGTAGTACATATCATCGAGGGTCCATTTGATAGGCTGATATCCTGTGAAAGTATATGAGAATACTGGTGGTCCGGGAATCTGAACGCCGGCGCTTATTCTCTTGTAATCGCCCAGTCTTATAGTCTGCTGCAACCTGTGATCCCTTCCTTTGACTTCATCTTTGAACAGCATTGTCTCCCATCCGGGGGTATCAGTGAAAGGTGTACCGTCAGTCATCAGGTAAGTATTGATGAAACTTCTGATGAAGCTTCCCTTGCTTCCGTAGGTACCGCTTGTCCACCACCAGTTCGCATCGTGAAGTTCATTAAGGGTCAGATCCATCACTGCAGAAAGCATCACTTCCGCAGCAACAGGCGCTGCACTTGTAAACAAAGTCCGGTAGGCTTTGGTCGTTCCTCCTGATGTATATATTGAATAGATACCGGCATCCATCACGGCTTTGGCAGATGTTGCAGCTTCGTTAAGCCAGAAATCGGCGGTTCCCGTAAGGCTGAGCTCTGTGTGATATTTTCTGAAGGTACCCTCGAAAAGACATATCCTGGATTTCAGGCCGTAAGCAACGTATTTGGTAACCATGCTCCTGGTGTTATTCACCGTTGCGCTGATGTTTGCACAGGCATAATTTATATCTGCCAGAACGGAATCCATTATCAGTGTCCTGGCATTGCGGGGACCATACAGGATAGCACTATCGGCTACGTCGAGCGGTTTGTTTATCCAGGGTACATCCCCGAATCTTTTAACCTTCTCGAAATAGAATAATGCCCTGAAGAATTTAGCTATTCCGTTATAATTCTTCCGGACATCCAGGGGAACTTTAGGGTCGACATTGTATTTCAGGAAATAATTTATATTCCGAAGGTCGCCCCAGTTCCATCCTGAGCTGTTTGTTGCAGAGAATGCCGGCTGCAGGAAGCTGGGTATCTCCTTTACCGCCAGATAGTCTGACATGGCATCAAGTGTTGTGGAACCATTACCGTTAGGCAGCATGGTATAGAATGAATTGGCATAAAGATCAAGTCCCTGTGCACTGCTGAATACCGCAGCTCTTGATGTGGTAGATTCCGGATATTGCTCAAGTTCACATCCGGCAACAAAGAGACTTATAATTATAAACCACAAATATTGTTTTTTCATGATCGTAGTTTTTAAAATTAGAATACAACTGAAAGTCCAAAGGTCAGGCTCTTCATCATGGGATAGTTATAACCGTCACCTGAGGTACCTCCAGATAATATACGGTCGGATCCTTCGGTGTTTTCAGGATCCAGATGCCTTACAAGCTTATAGAGCGGCGACCATGACCAGAGGTTCTCACCCGAAATATATACCTTAAGTCCGCTTGCCCTGATCTTTGAGATCAGACTGGTCGGAAGACTGTAACCCAGCTGAATGTTCTTCATCCTTATATAGGCGATGTTCTGCAGATATTTTGTCTGTGCCACACCGAGAGTTCTTGTAGTGGCATTTGAAGCTGCACGCGACATTGTCCTCGGGAAATAAGCATCGGTGTTGTCGGGTGTCCACATATTTCCGATGTGGAATGTAGGGATGTTATTATACGGTCTGTTGTATTGCCCCCAGAAGAATTCAGCTTCCGTGCTGGGATACCAGTCCTGCTTCCCGACACCCTGGAAGAAAGTTGAGAAGAAAATATTATTCCAGTCGGCATCGAGGTTTATCCCGTAAGTATAACGGGGTCTGTCGTTGCCAATGATCCTCCTGTCACCGGGATCCGATACCCTGTTCAGTCCCCTGTTTATGAACCCGTCATCGTTGAGGTTCTTAAGCTTAATATCCCCGGGATACCAGAGATTTGTTGGAGAAGCCCTCATCTCAGGATTCTGTTTTGCATGATTTGCAATATCAGTTTCATCTATAAAGAAACCTTCAGTTATATAACCCCATATTTCTCCAATTACCTGTCCTTCATAGTAATCTGAAAGAAGCTTGTCGGGATTGTTATATTTTGTGATCACAGCCTTGCTGTCGGCAAGAGTGAACCGGATTCCGTAATTAACAGGTTTTGCTCCTGCTTTGATCATATCTTTCCACGACAATGAGAACTCCCATCCTTTTGTTTCGAGGTCAGCATAGTTACCCTTTGGCGAAGTTGCACCAAATACGGCAGGAAGGGTCAGACCGATTGTAAACATATCGGTCGTATTTCGGATATAATAATCACCCACAAATCTCAGGCGGTCGGACAGCATTGCAAAATCAAGCCCGAAGTCAAGTGTGGTTGATGTCTCCCAGGTAAGACCGTCCGGAATAACACTCGGGCGGCTTGTATACTGTGGCCTGACACCATTAAGTATCATGCTTGACTGGGAAATTGAGAAGGGTTCAAGATAAATATATGAACCGATGTTCCCGTTACCGAGAGATCCGTATGATGCACGTAGCTTAAGATCGTTCAGGAGCTTCGGATTTACGTTAAAAAACGGTTCCTTCGAGATCCTCCATCCTGCCGAGATTGACGGGAAGAGTGCAAAACGCTGATCTTCAGGGAATTTTGAAGAACCGTCATAACGGGCATTAACCTCAACAAGGTACCTGTCCCTGAATGCATAATTCAGACGGGAGAATCCGCCCAGGATGACCCATTTCTCATACCCACCGCCTGTTGTAATTGACTGACCGAGAGTAAGGTTAATATCGTTTGCATCGTCATAGATAATACCATTCCTCTGAACTGATAGTCTGTTATATGTCGACTGTTCATAGTTGTAACCTATCAGGAATTTAAGATAATGGGCTTCCTTTAATGTATTTTCATATTCGGCAAAAATGTTGGTAGCCAGATACTGGGTCGACCGGTTATCATAAGTCAGATCATTTGTGGTTGTTCCCACATATGCTATTGATCCGGGTTTATTACTGTATGGGACCTGTACTCTCTTCCTGAATTGATTATTGTCAGTATTCTGGAATGTAAAATCCCCCTTGATCCTGAATTTATCATCAAAGAAAGTGGTAACTATTCCTGCTGTATTTTTAAATACACGTCTTTTGGTATCGATCCCGTTTTTGCCATACCAGTAATCACCGACTGTATAAACCGATGACATTGATAATGTACCGTCAGGGTTGAACATTACAGAGCTGGGGTGTCCTTCATCAGCAATATTTCTCCAAATTCCGCTGCCTTCGCCCACATTCATCGGAACATGATATGCCATCTCGGAATAATCGGCATTATTGGTTATCTCCATCCAGGGAAATACCAGAATTGAACCTTTTGCCCTGATGTTTTTCATGTCATAATCGTCGGTATTGTAGCGGAATAGGCCGTTCTGAGCCATATATCTTCCGGACACAAGATATGATGTCCTTTCGCCGCTTCCTGTTATGGCAAGATTATTCTCGGTGGCAAGTGTATTCTTCTTATATAAAAGATCATACCAGTCGGTGCTGCCATAATATACATATTCACCGTTGACCGGATTAATCTCCACTTCATCATAAGGCTGACCTGATTCCACTTTTGCCTTGAATGCATCCAGGTATGCCTGGGATACTTTCTGGGTTTTGTTAATGTTCTGCGGAAAAGAGCCGTCACCGTTAAGGAATGCTGCCACGAACATTGATACCCATGTATACCCGTCTGTAACGAAATCCGGCATAGCTATGGGTCTTTTGCTTGACACATTAGTTGTATATGTAACACTTGTCCTGCCCTTCTCGGGATTTTTTGTGGTTATCATTACAACTCCGAAAGCTCCTCTGGCGCCATAGATTGATGCAGAAGCAGCATCTTTCAGTACCGATACGCTTGCAATATCGTTGGGATTAAGCATGCTCGGATCACCCTCCACTCCATCGATCAGGATCAGGGCGCTACCACCCTGACCAATTGAGGTTGTACCTCTGATATTATAGCTTGGCGCCTGGTTTGGCCTTCCGTCAAGAAGTTGAATATTAAGGTTTGGTAAGACTCCCTGTAATCCCTGCGTAAGGTTTGGGACGGACCGGTTGTCCAGAGCTTCGCTTGTGACCTGATCAACCGCAGCCGTCAGGTTAAGCTTTTTCTGGGTACTGTATCCGACTACAACCACCTCCTCGAGCCCAAGCAATTCTTCTCTCAGAGTTGCATTGATAACAGTCTGGTTCAACACCTGAACCTCCCTCTGCACATATCCGACAAAAGAAAATACAAGAATTGAATTCGAACCGGGAACCTCGATGGAATATTTTCCATTTACATCGGTAATGGTTCCCATGTTAGTGCCTTTCACCTGGACAGTGGCCCCGGTTAGCGGAGATCCCTTCTCGTCCGAGACCGTCCCGGTAATTGTTGTCCGCTGGGCATAAATAACAGTCGATGCCAGAAACAACAACATTAACAGAAGTTTTTTCATAAGTGTAAGTGATTAATTAGTACTGATTGCTAAATTAAAACAATTATTTATTTATTCCGATTTCGGCCCATACAGGTAAATGATCGGATGCCACAGGTTCCTGTTCCACAACAGTCTGTTTTGTCGTAAAAACTGTTCCCTGCTTCTTTAATCCGAGAATATAATCAATACATTTTGACGGATTATTTGAAGGACTTGTAGGCGAAGTGGTCTTGTTAAGTATTGTGAAATAATTCTCAATACTTTGGATTACTGATGATTCAGGTATTGCATTCAGATCGCCTGCAAGAAAGACCGGTTTAGTATAATCTTTTAAGGAATTACTTACTATATAAGCTGAGGAGAGTCTGTCTTCCTCTGTGAGGGAGAAATGCGTACAACCGAAAACTATATCCTTCAGCTCAACTATAAGCAGGCTTCTGGGTTCTTCCCTGCCGGGAAGCGGGACACGTTTCCAGCTCAGCGGCTTCTCTTTTGTAAGAATACCAATTCCATACTTACCGCCCTGGTAGTCGATTGAGGCGCCGTATGTCCTGTACATCCCTGTAAGTCTGGCAAGCTCGTCCAGAACAACCACACCCTTGCTTCTCTGGGTGGCGCTGTCGAGTTCCTGAAGTGCAACAACCTCAGCATCTATACGCTTTATTACATCTGCCACTCTCTGGTAGCTCACCACCCCATCCATACCCTGACAGTTTTTGACATTATAGCTTAATATTTTAACAGTCAGCGCCGATACCGGCTCATTCTCCGGCTTGTTCTTTTCACAACCCGTTGCCAATGAAAAAAAGACAACAAATACAATAAGAAGCGAAAATACTATATTCTTCATATGTAGTAAATAGAAGTATTTAACCGCAAAGTGCACAAAGTATGCGCAAAGTTCGCTAAGTTAAAATCATTGCAACTCTTACCTTTGCGATCTTTGCGATAACCCTTGCGACCTTTGCGGTTAAATAATTAAACAACGTTCAGTAAGTTATCTGTCACCATCCCGGATTCTGTCCGAGGTTTGGATTTGTTATCAGGTCTGTTGCGGGAATTGGATAATAGTACATTTTATCTTCCCATTTCCTCTTGATGTTATTCATCCAGGTAAGCTCACCAGATGTTCCGTTTTTAAGAAGCTGAGGATTTG
>JAKQPD010000191.1 GCA_029564935.1 Bacteroidota bacterium | reverse complement strand
AAAGCTCGTGAACTATTGGGGTGGTCTCGGAATAATTTTTTATCATTGTATGAAGGAGTGAAGGTTGTCAATACCTTGAATTTACTGATATTTCAGCAATTTCAGGGAACTTTCTCTCCTTTATTTATGAATAATTCAGGTTAGCCGAGACCGGTCAGCCACAGGCAGGTTATTCCATTTTTCATAAAAGAAGGAAAGAGTGTCCGGAAAGAAGAAATCATCTGCGTCTGCGGGCACAAAAAGCTTTCCCCTGGCAAGTTCCACAGCCCTGTTCCAGGAAAGATGCTTGCCTGAATTGGATTGCTCAAGAAAGATTGCATTTATATCCCTGTTCTCCTCAAGGAATGCCCGGATTAGACCAGCACTGCCATCTGTGGATCCATCATTAATCACAATCCACTCAAAATCCCTGAATTCCTGCTCCTTCAGACTTCTGAAAACCCTGTGCAGGTGTTTTTCTCCATTATACACCGGGGTAAAAACCGTAAAAAAAGGTGAAGGATTCCCGGAACTTTCCCTGTAAGCGTCAGAATTCATAATAAACCTGCCTTTTCATCCGTGTCAATAAGCTCAATATTAAGACCGTACCTTGCCAGCATAAAGGCGATGTCATGATTTTTGAATGCCTCTCCCGGTTGTGGAGGAACAAGCATCAGCAACCCTTTCCCCTTCAATTCACTTATCTTTTTATCCATTTCTTCAACCCTGAAGCAAAGATGATGGAATCCTCCCCCCCTGTTCACGAAGTTGGCCAGTGATTTATTATCAGGCAACGGTTCAATCAATTTGACCAACAGGCTTTCCTCCTTACATAGAAAGGTAACCTTTACTTTCTGCAGGGAGTTGATTATAACCTCTGTCATTTGCCTGTAACCAAACACGCTCTCCCAGTAGGAAACTCCCTCACTGATATTCTTAACAGCAAAACAGATGTGGTCAATCTTCATAAGTACTTTTCTATAAGCTCCTTAGTCTCCCTGATATGTTCTTTTGAAGATGCGCCAAACAATACTGACTCTATTTTCGGAAAATTTCCGAGATACTCTATTGCCTCCCTGGGCTTTAGTGCACCAGCGGCAAGAACCTGCATGGCAATAGGTCTGAATTCCTTCTCGCGGAGATATTTTTCATATATCTCCCTACCGCCCGACATCCTGAAGCCAATCTTGTTTATTGAGGTACAGATTATCGGATTTGTTATGCCGATTGAATTCAGTGCATCCAACAATGCCGGCATATTCATGGTTATATAGCCGGGTTCAGCGTTATACTTCCTTCTTATGTAGTCATCAAATGCCCTGAAGGCATCATATGCCTTCAGGCCCAGAATCATGTCCACGATAACATTTTGGATGAATATGACCGGAGTACTGATCCCCTTGAACATCTTCATCTCAGCATCAATCAATATCTCCATCAGCTTCAGGAAATCCTTGCTGAGATAGGCCATTCCGCCTTTTGCAAAGGTGCTAAAGATATTGCCGGGAACATATTGTTTTATAGTACCAATTATCCCAAGCTCAGTTACCGCATTTGCATACTTATGTGCATAGGGCATCCCCGGATAAATTTTAAAACCACGGTATTTATCGGGATTGGCCCTCATGTGATCGCATATATTTGCTATCCTGTCATGGGTCGTGCACATGAATGTACTTATACCCAACTCAATGGCCTGATCAAGAACCCTTATTATAGCAGAATCATCCTTGAACCTGATAGCCTGTGCCCTCGACTTTTCGTCAGAGAGATGGTTAACTGCAAAGAACTGGTTATCTCCAAAAAGTACCTTATCCATTTTCATTACTATCTTTTTGATTCTGTCATTATTATCTCCATAACCCTGTCCGTTTCCAGTGCCTGCCTGAATGTATTTATCTCAGTTGGCTTTCTCTCAATTACATGATGCACAAAATTGTCTATCTGGGCACTGTATTCTTCACCACGCAGATAGAAATCGACCGGAATCGCCAGATCAGTTATGTATTTTATTGTCCAGCCCCTGTCAAGCTTCTCCTTTGAATCAGGTTCCTTCAGATATATCTTCAACTCAGTTGCATCGCATATGATTTTTCCCTTTTTACCGATTACTGTTATTGAGGTTGACATTTTTCTGTATGTCTCATCGCTCCAGTTAACAGACAATATCCCGCTCAATCCTGATTCCAGTTTAAGGAGTGAATAGACGGCATCATCCACATTCCTGGAATAGATTCTTTTAAGCTGTGCTCCAGGTGCACTTACCGGTCTGCCAATGATTTCCTGTATCAGGTTTATTACATGAGACGCATAATCAAAAAGGCATCCTCCGCCTTCTCCCGGATCAGACCGCCATGTCCCGCCCTTTGGTTTTGTAACGACAGGACCATAAGCCTCACCTGTGAAATGGACCAGGTCTCCGAGAATGCCATTTTTAATGAGACGTCTTAGCTCCCTGAACGTTCCAATGAAATGATTGTGATATCCAACCTGATTCACCAGGTTATTCTTTTCGGCCAGGGACACCATCTCTTCTCCCTCCTTGATCGACAGACTGAAAGGCTTTTCACAGAAAGTGTGGACTCCCTTTTCCAGAGCATATTTCACCATCGGAAAATGAAACTTAGTAGGAGTGGCAACAATGACAAAATCCAATTTCTCAGAATCTATCATCTTCCTGTAGTCATCATATACCTTAATCCCGGTAAATTTCCTGATTCCGTCAAGTATCAGTGACGAGGTATCGCAAACCGCCACCAGGTCAACGTCCTTGTGTGGAGCCACGATAGCTGCATGTGATAATCCCATTTTACCAAGACCAATGATTCCGGCTTTCAACATATTTTTATTTCTTACTGTTAAACAATTTGAGATATTTTTCAGATACTGAATCCCAGTTGAACCGTGTCAGTACATCCTTCTGACCGTTTTCAGCTTTTTCCCGTATTACTCCCGGGTGCTGAAGGCAGTAATTGAGCTGCTCAGCAAGTGAAGTGCTGTCTCCTGAGGAAAAATGAACAGCATTATCATTTGTAATAAATTTATTTTCAGCTATGTCTGAGCATAGAAGAGGAGTCCCAAGGCCCATTACAGTCAGGATAACAGGAGACAATCCTTCAATCAGAGATGGCTGTACATAAATAAAGGCATTCTTCATGAGGAAGTTAGTATCATCTCCGTATATGTATCCGGCAAATATTACTCTATCATCTTTTGTTTGGCGGATTTCGCTCTCATAACTGTCAGGATTTGGAGACCCTCCCACCAGAACAAGTTTCATTTCCGTTTTGACGGTTTCAAATGCCCGGACCAGAAGGTGCACCCCTTTATCAGGAATAAACCTTCCAACAAAAAGTATGTAGTTGCCTGCTTTAATCCCAAGTTTATCAAGAACAGGAGATTCAGCTGGTGGATGCTTTACTTCAGATCCGTAAGGAATGAAATAATACTTCCTTTTGAACTTCTTCTCAAAGTATTCCTGTGTGAAGACATTTTCAAAAACCACTGCTGTGGGGAAATATGCAGTCAGGTAGTTGGTGAATCTGTAGAAAAGCTTTCCATACCATGGCCATTTATCCCGTTTCCAATCCATGGCAAACTGAGTAATATAAACCCTTTTACCGGCACACCTCAGTACTATTGCCCAGATGCTGTTTGCCCCGCTATGAATGTGCACCACATCTGCTGTGTTATGAACTATAATATCGAATGTGGCTTTCAGAGAATGTAAAAGAGTGTCAAACCCGGCTTTACTGACAGTGGAAAAGTATTTGAGCCTGACACCCTGGAATTCGTCGGCCATTTGATCGCCTCTTTCCCCGGGATAAAGCCTGCAATAAGCAATTAAATCACAGCCAAGCCGTACCAGTCGGGGGTACAGTTCGAAGGCGAATTTGTCAGAGCCGGCGCCTCCTTCCCTGGGAGGTATTGTCCTGAAACCTCCAAAAGCTGCGATTCTTAATCGTGCCATCAGCCCAGATAATCTTTATAGTAATTGTCAATATAATCTTTCAGGGCTACACGCCAGTCGCGCATCAGGTTCAGGCCACGGATATTCAGTTTCCTGTTTATCAATCGCTCGCATGGGGGTCTTTCAGCGAAATAAGTATTCTTGAAAAAATCAGAGCCTACAGGTGTCAGTTTCACCTTATTCTGCAGATCAAGCAACCTGACCAGTTCTGTTGCTACCTCAAGACGGCTGGTCTGACCACCGCATACCATATTATACAAACCCCAATACTCCTTCTGAATCAAGGCTTTGACATTGCGCGCAAAATCATGGGTATAGGTGGGAGTTCCATCCTTATCATCCACAATAAAAAGTTCGGTTTTTCCATCCTTGATCTGCTTCATCAGTTTCTGGATAAACTTTTTATCCTTCTTTGGGCCTGCTCCCATCATCCATCCGGCCCTGCAGACAAGGAATCTTTTTGCATTCTCCACGACAAACCTCTCACCCATATACTTCGCTCTTGCATAAACACCCAGGGGGTTCGGCTGGTCCCAGTCATCATAAGACTCCTTCTTCCCATCGAAAATACCGGCTGTGCTTATATAGAGCAAAGGTATGTCCAATTCATTGGCCAAATACACAGCATTTTCCACTGCCAGGGTATTGGTATTATAGGTCTCGTCAGCATTCAATTCACAGAATTCCAAGTCAGTATATGCTCCAAGATGAAAGAGGTAATCCGGATCGAACTCTATTACATCCTTTTTATACGCATCAAAATCCCGGAAATCAAGGAAACTAAGCCATGGTTCGTTGACATCCTTATCTGTGCAACGCAGATTATAGTCTCCCCCGAACTGTTTATAAAATGCTTCTCCAAGCATTCCGCCGCAACCGGCGATATAGATTTTCTTCTTCATTATTTATGGATTAATTATTTTATTTATAAGTTCTTTAAGGTTCTTGCTGAGTGCCTCATACCCCATGACATTTATATGCAGAAAATCATCCTGGAATTCAGGCCTGACGGTTGTTCCATTGTCCGACAGAATCGCATCCGCATTTAAATGAAAAACCATATCGTTATCGCAGTAAGACTCCAGAGTCAGGTTAACTGCGTTAATTGCCTTATTAACAGCATTGTTCCAAATCAATCTGCGAGGCAACTCAATTTTTCCCACGGGGAAAATATCTATCAGGATCATCCTTATATTCCTGACTCTGCACAAGTGAATCATCTGCTCAATATTCTTCAAATATTGTTGAGTGATTTCCCCGTAGAGATTAGCATCCAGTCCTATTACCTTCAAATCATTAATTCCTGTCTCCAGAATTATGAGTGAGGGTGTATCTGTCTCAAGGTAGCTCATGAGCCTGTACAATACCTGTGATGAAGTCTGACCCTCAACACCCAGATTGGCAATAGTGTTATTGTTTCTTAAGAGTTTCTCAGGCCATCTCCTCACTCTTGAATCACCAATCATCCATATTTCCGAATCTTCTATTTCAGCTGTTGTATCCAGTGCCTTTACGCCGGTAAACTCCAGTGGATCAACTCTGAGAAGGGCATTTTTCCTGTAGAAATCCTTATATGTATGTATCAGAACCATTCCTGCCGTTACAATAATCAACAGCAGGATTATCAAAAAGATATATGTCATTCTGCCTTTTATTCTGTCCATTTTCCGTCTTGCCAGTTGGTGAGCTCCGCACGGTCATTCATGCTAATATTTTCACGTATTATTCTTGCAGGATTTCCTGCAACAATCACATTTGACGGAACATTTTTCGTCACCACTGCTCCGGCACCTACAATCACTTCATCTCCAATTCGTACACCCGGAAGTATTGTCGCATTAACTGCGATGAAGCACCTTTCACCTATATAG
>JAKQPD010000190.1 GCA_029564935.1 Bacteroidota bacterium | reverse complement strand
ACAGGATTTACATAAGCCTGCCCGAGATACCTGTCAGGATACTCTTTCATCGCGGCAAGGATTGTGTCGTTGCATTTCCTGAATTCTTCAGGAGTGACTTCCTTTCCCAGTTCCTGATTTATAGGCCTCGAAATGACAAGTTTTTCAATATTGAGCCTGTCGGCAAAATCGATCTGTGATTCAACGGTCCCTCCGAGCCCGACATGCTCATGGGCATCAATTTTCCTGTATTTCATCACCTCTTTCATTATATCGTATGAGGAAGGTGATGATCTGTCTTTTGTATAAGGTTCTGAAATTGCACTACCTGCTATCATTCCGGCAACTGAAAAAGTAGTATCCCTGAAGAATTTTCTCCGGTCCATTTTTTAGTTTTTTGAATTCATAATTTATTGTATTCCTTTGTGTTACTTTGTGATAACCTTTGTGTCCCTTAGTGGTAAAAAAAAATTAACCACAAAGTCGCTCATCCCGAGCTATTCGGGAACACAAAGTCCCGATAGCTATCGGGATCACAAAGGATATGAATTATATAAGTTAGTAAAGGGTTGAATAGTCAAAGATAATATTTAAATCCGCGATTTATTCTCTCATCACTGTATTTACCGGATTCTTCCGTGCTGCTCTTATTGAAAGAGCACTTGTTGTGATGATTGCAATTATCAGGGTAATTATCATGGAAAGAACAAACGGGGTGGCAGTTTTCAGAATAAAATCCGGCAACCCGAAATCCATACGGTAAGCAAAACTTTCCAGCCACCGGTTCATGAGGTAATATGCAACAGGCCATGAAATAAGGTTTGATAAAAGTACAAGAAGAAGAAAATCTTTGTTAAGCAGCCAGACTATCTGATCTTCCCGTGCACCCATTATCTTTCTGAGGCCTGTCTCTCTTGAGCGCTGTTCGGTAACATAAGATGTAAGACCCAGTAATCCGAGACATGCGATAAAGATAGTCATCAATGAAAATATATTGAAAAGAGAGTTGAGCCTGTTTTCTGCAGTGTACATTTCGTTCAGCTTTTCAGCAAAAAAGAAATAGTTGAATGGCAAAGTATTTCCCATATCCCGCTGCAGTTTTTCAATGCCTGCAATTGTAGCAGCAGTATTATCGGGGCTTATCCTGATATAAAAATAAGGATTTGGAGAATTGTTCACCAGAAGTATAAATGGTTCAATCGGATTATGAACTGAAGTGAAGTGAAAATCCTTTACCACACCGATAACCACGCCGTCCCTTCCGCCAAGACCTCTTAATGTAATTTTCTTACCCAGAGCATTATTACCCCACCCGAACGCTTTCACGGCGGCCTCATTTACAATAAAAGACTGTGCGGCATCGGCTGTTCTTGATTTTTCAAAATTTCTGCCTTCCAGAATTTTCATCTGCATTACATCAATGAAATCGTGATCAACCATTGTAAAGCTTGTGGCCAGTTCCACCATACTGCTGTCCTTTTCAATAAGGAAAACAACCTTGCTGGCCATCAATGGCGGGACAAGAACGGCTGATGTTACACCCTCCACCCCGGGAAGCTTTGAAAGCTCATCCTTAAACGACTGCATCTTTCTTACAAATGAAGTATCTCTGACCGGAATGATCATGACATTCTCCTCATTCAGGCCCAGATCTTTATTCCTGATATATCTCTGCTGACCCGAGACAATGAGTGTGCATATTATTAATGCCCCTGAAATTGCAAACTGGAAAACTACCAGTACTTTTCTTAACAAACCCTTCCCCCGGCGGGGATTTACATTACTTTTAAGCACTTCAACCGGTGAAAATGAAGAAAGGTAGAAAGCCGGATAACTTCCCGAAATAAGCCCGACAAGAATAGCAATAAGGAGAATCATTAAAAAGGTAAAGGGCCTGAAAAGGCTCTCTATTTTTAATGCCTTGTCAGTCAGGGCATTAAATGAAGGCAAAATTAAGATTGCCGCGATTAGTGCGAGAATAAGAGCTATTATTACCAGGATCATGGATTCGCTTATAAACTGCCGTATCAAGGTTCCTTTTCCGGCTCCTATCACTTTTCTCAGGCCGACTTCTTTTGAACGGTTTGTAGATCTGGCCGTTGCCATGTTCATATAATTAAGACCGGCAATCAGTATCATAAAAACCCCCACAAGGGCAAATATTATTATATAACTGAAGTTTCCTAAAGGAAGATCAAATTCCATCTTTTCACCAAAATGGACCTTGTCAATCCTGGTGGCTTTAAGATTAAAACTACCATTTATCTGTTTCCCGAGAGCGCTCATATATTTATCATAGAACCCGGGGAACTTGGACAGAAGACCATTTATTTCAGCATTATCGTCAAGAAGGATATAACCAAATACGGAGACATTCCAGAATGCAGGAGCACTTCTAGAATTAAACCTGTCCACTCCGGACAGCTCAACTATTGTTGCCATTGAAAGCAGGCAATCGAAACGAAGATGGGAATTTGCCGGAATATCTTCTATCACGCCGGTAACACGGAAATTCCCGAAATTACTCGTTGTCAGCACCTCGCCCACCGGATTATCCCTTCCGAAATATTTCCTGGCAAAACTCTCTGAGATTACAATTGTATTTGGTTCATTAAGAGCATTATCGGGAGTTCCGAGAATAAAATCATAATCAAAGATCCTGAATACTGTAGAATCGGCAAAATAGAGCTTATCTTCAAAGAACTTCAGGTCCTTGTATTGAAAAAGAATATCCTGCACTCCAAATCCGGCGAATCTCGCTATTTCTTTTATTTCAGGATATTCATCCTTAAGGGTTGGCGCCATCGGGACAGGGACCAGAGCAGTAAGGGTGGTTTTCCCCGAGATATTGAAATCACTTTCCAGACGGTAAATACGATCGTAGTTTTTGCTGTGCTTGTCGAAGGTAAGCTCTTCCTGAACGTATAACAATATAAGAATAGCGCAGGTTATTCCAATGGCAGGTCCCAGGATATTCAGCGCAGAATAGAATTTATTCTTTTTGATTGTCCTCCAGGCTGAGATCAGATAATTTTTAAGCATTGTTTCAGTTTTGTAAAAGTTCCCTTTTTGAAAACAGATTACAATTTAAATAAAAGTTTTATTATGGATACAATTTATTTCTACTTTGACAGACTGGCTTCATGATCTGATTTATATTTATATAACTTTCCCCTCCTTTCAAAGGAGGGGTGGCCGGGATTGCTATTTATGATATGTTTACACTTCTGCTTTCCCGGCCGGGGTGGTTAAAAAGAATTAGCTAACGGGAACTTAGTTCTCAGAATAAAATAAACCACCCCGGCCAGAAAATCTATATTTCTGCACATTAGATGATTTTATGGTCTGGCCACCCCTCCTTAAAAAAAGGAGGGGAAACTTGTATACCCTAAACTTTTTAAGTTGACGGCTATGCTTGGGGCCGGGGTAAAACAGGTTGATTTTTCGATGTCTTCAGAATCTGTCAAAGTAGAATTATTAAACAAGCAGAAAGAATTGAGTAACAGAATGATCATGTCATTCAACGGCTGATTAATTACCGGAATGTGGTCAATCCCCTTTAATCAGCCTGTATCTTAAGCCAAGGGATACACTGTGGATGACCGGGATACCCTCCGAGGTGATTATCATAGGACAATATTCACCGCTGATGAATAAATCAGGAAGTTTTGCAATCGGATTAAACCTTATACCCAGCGGAATATTAATACTCAGCCATTTATCACTTTCCGAAAGTAAATTTACTCCCAGCCCCCCGCCGGCATAGAGGATCGCATTTGTCGCAGAAAATACATTGGTAAGCAGATATGCCTGTGTAATCCCCCGGTCGGAATATGACCATCCGGCCTGGTTATATGATTTTGTATTTACCCGGAATTCACCCCATAATTTGTTAAGGGGATTGGTTGAAAGTGAAATCGTATTGCCATCTGTATTATACCCAACAGCCAATTGACTGGCTGCCGGTAATGTCAGGGCAAAAAGAAAAATAAAAATCAGAATTGAATTTTTTTTCATGGAAAGTATGTTATTGGTTAAGTATGAAAACTCCGTTATTATATGTCCCGACCCAGATATTGTTATTACCATCCACCTCTAGAGTAGTAATAAAATCATCAGGGAAAAGATTCCCGGATGACTTTATCCATTGTTTCCCTGTAAAAACCTGCAGGTATGCCGACTCCTGTTCTGTTCCTGCCAGCCAGCAATAATCTCTTTTGTCGGCTATGATGCTGCTGAAATAGCTTATCCGGGGAAAATCCTCCGGCGTTATGCGCTCCCAACCTTTATCTTTTGACCTGTATACCTTGTTTGCAGCCATTGTTGAGGATAATGAAAAATCCTCAACAAGGTAAATAAGTCCTGAATGGCTGACAGTGAATGAGAATATCCAGTAAAAGGTGCCTTCTTCATTGCCCAGACATTCCCAGGATCCGTTTGTGATCCTGTAAATATTTGTCCGTCCGACAGTACCTGTGGTGACAATATAGACTGTCCCGTCAGCATCGATTTCTAAGTCCTCAACAATGTTTTGATTCAAAGGTGAATTTTCTGGCGTCAGGAATTCAAACTTCTCCCCGTCAAAAATACCAAGCCCCCCTATCCTGAAGGCACAACTTGTAAACCACACATCACCATCGGGGGCGATCTCCACATGCCTCACATAGTCCCTTGGCAAACCGGCATTGGCATTGGTGTACCATGTGAACTTCTTCCCTGAAAGATGACCGAGTCCTCCTCCTGATGTTCCGATCCATACCGATTTATCAGATGCAATTGCAAGACTGTAAATATCATAATCCAGGGTATAGATATCCTGATCGCTACCATCCAGCAAATAAAGATCCTTTGCCGATCCGATGGCAACATATCTTTCGCTGTAAATATCGATACAATTTATGTGTTTCCCGTTCAGAAGATGATTTGAAACCTCAAAACTGATATCTGAATCAAAATTATTGACCAGATCATCCTTCTGGCACGAACCTGTCAGGAACAAAGAAAGTAATGTAAACAGGACAGCTTTGCGCATATTTTATTGAATTAATGCATTTCAACCGGATCATAAAGGCTTTTGAAAGGTGAAAGTACAATTTTTTATCCTCCTGTCTGTTTCTGGGGATTTGGAATTATACAGAGGAATTCAAAATCCTCATTAAAAGGATTCCTGAACTGATGCATTTCATCCGGCACTACATAAATACTGTTGCCTTCCGATACTTCAAATTCCTTCCCGTCCTTATCCACAGCAATGCCTTTGTTCTTCTCAACTTTGACAAGATGCTCATAATTATGCCTGTGATAAGGTGTATTTCCTCCGGGGGCGATTATGAAATGCCGCAGGATTATGTTCTCCGAACCGTCGCGCGGACCGACAAGGATTTTCATCCTGACATCCTTTGCTCCTTCCATGCTTACTTCACCGGCGAGGATCTCGTTATTTACATTGATTTTCATGATATAATTTTTCTCACAAATTACATTAAAAAACAAAATAATTATATTTTATCACTAAATATTTTCTGAATGAAGCTGCCGGTCGCCGGGATTTTGATTAAAGCTTCGGCCGGGATTTTAAAAAACATCCGCGAGAACTGAAAAAATTACTAATATTGAAGGCATAATTCCGGTGATTATATAAGAAAGGAAGTGACTAAAATGAGAAGGCCTGAAGAGATTGGATTTGATAATGATAAATACCTTGAGCAACAGACATCTGCAATTCTGGAGAGAGTAAACCGGTTTAACCATAAACTCTATCTCGAATTCGGAGGAAAGATCCTTTATGATTATCATGCGGCAAGGGTGCTTCCGGGCTTTGATCCAAATGTAAAAATGCGTCTGCTGCAGATGCTGAAGGACAAGATCGATGTTATCCTTTGTATTCATGCCGGTGCAATAGAAAGGAAAAAGGTAAGGGCCGACTTTGGTATCACTTATGATGTTGACACCCTGAAAACAATCGATGACTTCAGGGAATGGGGCATTGATATCACCGCAGTTGTAATTACCCGGTATCAGAATCAGCCACCGGCAAAAGCATTCAGGAATAAGCTCCATCTGCGAGGAATAAAAGTATATCTGCATTATCCCACCAGGGGTTATCCCACAGATGTAGATCTGATCGTCAGCGATGAGGGATACGGTGCAAATGAATATATTAAAACTACCAATCCGATTGTAATTGTTACAGGTCCGGGTCCGGGCAGCGGGAAACTGGCTACCTGCCTTTGTAATCTTTATCATGAATATAAACAGGGAGTCAAGGCGGGATATGCGAAATTCGAAACTTTCCCGATATGGGATCTCGACGTCGATCATCCTGTAAATCTCGCCTATGAAGCCGCCACTGTCGATCTGGAGGACAGAGTACTGATCGACGAATATCACCTGAAAGCATATAATATTAAAAGTGCAAATTACAACCGTGATCTGGAAGCTTTTCACCTGCTCAAACGTATATTTGAGAAGATAACAGGAGGCGAATCGATGTATCAGTCTCCAACCGACATGGGAGTTAACCGGGCTAGCGCCGGTATAATCAACGACAACCTGATCAGAGAAGCTTCCTACCAGGAAATTATAAGAAGATATTTCAGATGTGCCGTTGAATATGCAATCGGTCTTTCGGATAAGGATACTCTTGACAGGATTGTAAAAATCATGCACGTGATCGGAGCAAAAGCAGAGGACAGGAAAGTAGTCCTACCTGCCAGAAAGGCTGCAAAGGATGCCGAGAAATGCGGTAAAGGAAATGAAGGAATGTATTGCGGTGCCGCACTGGAATTACATGACGGAACAATTATAACCGGTAAAAACTCTTCCCTGCTGCATGCATCATCCAGCCTTGTACTGAATGCCGCCAAACACCTGGCCGGATTACCGGATAAAATGTACCTCTTACCTGAAAGTATAATCGACTCTGTAACTCATCTGAAAAAAGATATTCTCCACGGTAAAATGGTCAGCCTGGATGTTGATGAAACCCTTATAGTTCTTGGAATAAGCGCTTTATCTAATCCGGCTGCAAAGATGGCACTTGAGAACCTTCAGTTTTTACGCGATTGCGAAGTTCATCTTACTCATATCCCGACACCCGGAGATGAGGCAGGATGGCGGAAATTAAGAGTTAACCTGACATGCGACCCGGAATATTCAAGCAAAAGCCTGTTTATAAGCGGTTGATGCAGGGTTTCAGGGTTTCAGGGTTTCAGGTTCAAGATTCAAGATTCGAAATTCAAGATTCAAGATTTGAAATTCAAGATACTGTATATAACAAATCGTATAATGCAATAATAAAATGAGAAAGAACACTCCCCTCAACCTCAACCTTACCCTTAACCTTAGCCTTAACCTTAGCCTCTGCCTCAGCCTTTGCCTCATAGCAGGCCTTTTTGCATCATGCAAATCAGGAACAAAAAAATCTGCAGAAACCAGTACTCCTGAATCCATTAAGCAATTCGGACTTGTTGAGACCTGGCGGACCGACACACTTCTTCTTACCCCCGAATCAGTGATCCTGGATAAGAAAAGGGATATTCTCTATGTATCGAACCTGAATTTTGAACCACGAAAGAAAGATGGCAATGGCTTTATTTCGAAAATCGACAAAACAGGTAAGATCATTGAACTGCACTGGATTGAAGGCCTCAGTTCACCGAAAGGGATGGCAATAATTGCCGACACATTGTTTGCTGCTGATGTTGATGAGGTAGTAGTAATGGATATCACGGCAGGAAAAATTATCCGGAAGATCCCTATATCAGGTGCAGGGATGCTGAATGATATAACTTCTGATAATGAAGGCAATCTTTATATTTCCGATACTGATGCAAATAAGATCCACAAATATTCCGGAGGGAAAATTACGGAATGGCTTACCGAAGGACTGAACGGGCCCAACGGACTTCTGTTCGATGGTGAAAGGCTTCTTGTTGCATCACAGGGCGGACAGGATGTCGCTGAGATTGATATCAGAACAAAAACACGTACACTGATAACAACAGGTGTTAACAGGGGTGACGGGATAGCGTATACC
>JAKQPD010000179.1 GCA_029564935.1 Bacteroidota bacterium | reverse complement strand
AGGGAGAGTTGTGTCAAGGCTTTTCGATATAGTGAAACCCGACATTGCATTTTTCGGAATGAAGGATTTTCAGCAGGTGGCTGTTGTCCGGGAACTGGTACATAAACTGGGTTACAAAATAAAAATTGAAGGAAATCCGATTATCCGTGAAGCTGACGGCCTTGCCATGAGCAGCCGTAATACCCTTCTGGAACCGGAAATGAGAAAAAAAGCCCCGGTAATATTCAGTACTATTTCAAAAGCGGCAGGCATGCTGGCTGATAACGACATCCCCGGAATAAAAGAATTTGTGTTCAATACTATTCAAAAGGCAGGCGGACTGGAAGTGGAATACTTTGAAATTGTGGATGACAGAAACCTTGTATCTGCGAGCAGAAAGAGCGAAATGAAGAAAACCAGGCGGTATTTCGGGTGTATTGCTGTAAAGGCCGGCAGGATAAGGCTCATTGATAATATTGAATTCCACCCTGCCGCGAATCCAAAATGATAATTAACTTTGAGCTGAATTTATATACCATTAGATCGTAACTTATGTTAATTGAAGTATTAAAATCCAAGATCCACAGGGTAACTGTTACCGAAGCGAACCTGAATTATATCGGTAGCATCGCCATTGATGAAGATCTGATGGACGCAGCAAATATAATTGAGAATGAAAAGGTACAGGTGTTAAATCTGAATAACGGGGAAAGGCTCGAGACCTATGTCATTAAAGGGGTGAGAGGATCCGGTTCCATCTGCCTGAACGGCGCCGCTGCACGGAAAGTACTTCCGGGCGACATCCTTCTGATAATGTCCTATGCAACAATGGATTTTGAAGAAGCTAAAAAGTTCAAACCTGTGATAATTTTTCCCGATACCAAAACAAATAAGCTGATCTGAATTTGAAAAAGGTTATTAAACAGGTTCTGCAGTTCATTCTTTTCCTTGCTGTCGGGATCCTTCTGCTCTGGATTGCTTTCCGTAATGTCAGATTCAGTGAATTATCAGCGGGACTGAGGGAAGCAAACTATTTTTTCGTTATTCTGTCAGTCACCTTCGACATTTTTGCCTTCCTCAGCCGTGCAAAACGATGGAAACTTCTGATCCACCCGCTCGGTTACAGCCCATCATATCGTAATACCTTCAATTCAATGATGACAGGATACTTCGCAAATATGGCGATCCCTCGTATCGGAGAAATAACCCGGTGCGTCGCCCTCGGGAAAAAGGAGAAGATCCCCGTCGACAAACTTATCGGCACAGTGGTGGTGGAAAGAGCAGTTGATCTGATTTCCGTTCTGATAATCATGATAATTATGATCTTTACAAGCGGAGACAAGATAAACCAGTTCCTCAGGGAAACAATACTGATACCATTCCGCGAAAAGGTACTCTCTCCCTTCGGCATGACATGGCTGATATGGGTTGTGCTGGGGATGGTCATGGCAGGTTTTATTTATCTTGTTATAAAATACAGAAAGAACCTAAGGAAGATCCCTGTCATTTCAAAGATCTTTGACCTGTCAAAAGGAATAATCCAGGGATTGAAATCGATAACCGCTCTGGAAAGAAAATGGGAATTCATATTCCATACTGTATTCATGTGGGTATGTTACCTGTTCATGACCTGGGTTGTGGTATTTGCCATCGATAATACTTCGCACCTCAATCTTGGAGATGCGGTCTTTCTTCTGGTGATAGGCAGCTTTGCGATGATAGTGCCTGTTCCGAGCGGTATCGGGGCTTTCCATTATATTATATCCCGCGGACTTGCTTTTGTTCAGGGAGTCAATCTTGAAGACGGCGCCCTCTATGCAATCCTTACGCATGAATCCCAGATGATTCTGGTGATCATAATGGGTGCTGTTGCCACTTACCTTATATTCAGGAAAAGCAAAGGAAATGGAACTGAAAAAAACGGAATAAGTTAAAATGTCAAAAGCCAGATCTGTATTTGTCTGTCAGAATTGCGGTGCTGAATCGCCCAAATGGATTGGCAGGTGTCCTTCATGCAGGGAATGGAACACCTATCATGAGGAACTAATAGCCCCAGCGTCTTTCCGTGAATCGAATCTCCCGGCCGGGCTTGAAAAACGTAATCCGAAGCTTCTTGATAATATTGAAGCTGACGAGAATAAACGTCTGAACACGGGAATAAGCGAACTCGACAGGATCCTGGGCGGAGGTATGGTCAGCGGATCGATTATTTTGCTCGGAGGTGAACCGGGAGTAGGAAAGTCTACCCTCGCCCTTCAGCTGGCCCTGGCACTGAAAGGTACAAAGGTGTTATATGTCTCAGGCGAAGAAAGTGAAGAACAGATAAGCCTCAGGGCCCGCCGACTGAAAAACTCAAATCCCTTATGCTACATTCTGAGTGAGACTGTTCTTGAGAATATTTTCACCCAAAGTGAAAACCTCAAACCGGGACTAATAATTGCAGATTCAATACAGACGATGAGCACAGGAATGCTTGAATCTTCAGCCGGTTCGGTATCCCAGGTAAGGGAATGTGCTGCCCAGCTTCTAAAATATTCTAAGATAACCGGTATTCCTGTGGTGCTTATAGGCCATATAACCAAGGATGGAACCCTTGCCGGGCCGAAAGTCCTCGAACATATTGTTGATGTTGTACTGTATTTTGAAGGTGATAATAATTATGTATACCGTATCCTGAGACCTGTAAAAAACAGGTTCGGATCCACATCGGAAATCGGGATCTTTGAGATGATCGAATCAGGTCTCAGGGAGGTGAACAATCCGTCCGAGATGTTCATTAATCAGCATGACGAACCACTGAGCGGCATTTCGATTGCAGCCACTGTCGACGGATTAAGGCCTTTTCTGATCGAGACCCAGGCACTGGTAAGCAGTGCGGTTTACGGAACGCCTCAGCGAAGCTCCACGGGCTATGATATCCGCAGGCTGAACATGCTTCTTGCAGTTCTTGAAAAACGGGCCGGTTTCAGACTTGCGGTTAAAGATGTATTCCTGAATATCGCCGGCGGGATAAAAGTGACCGATCCGGCTATCGACATGGCTGTAATGAGCGCTGTCCTGTCATCAAACCTTGATATTCCGATCCCCAGGGAAACCTGTTTTGCAGGTGAGGCCGGTCTTTCCGGTGAGATAAGGCCGGTAGCACGGATTGAACAGCGGATACGGGAAGCTTCGAAGATGGGATTTAAAAGAATATACCTTTCTAAGTATAACCGGAACATTTCGATCAAAGATCCGGGCATTGAGGTTGTACAGGTGGGAAAGATCGAACAGCTGGTCCGATCGCTGTTCAGTTAATACCTTTCCCGCAACGGATTTTCCCTCCCCGTACTTGCCCGCTTGTATTTATTGCAGTCAAGCTCCATATTGAAGCCGGTGGGCTTCTCAAATTCATCAGCTTCGAGAATTCCGAGCTCGGGATCATTGTATACCTTTTTCAGGAACAGTGCAAAAACGGGTAATGCCATATTTGCACCCTGACCTTCACCAAGAGTTTCAAAATGAATTGCACGGTCTTCCCATCCGCTCCATACACCACCTACAAGGTTCGGAGTCACTCCCATAAACCATCCGTCGGACTGCTCCTGCGTTGTTCCGGTTTTACCGCCAATCTGGTTCATAAGCATATATGGCTCCCTCCTCATCCTGATACCTGATCCCGACTGAACAACGCCCTGCAAAAGGCTTAACATGAGAAAAGCCGTCTCTTCATTAAGAACCTCTTCAATTTTGGGAGAAAATCGTGAAATAACATTCCCGTTCTTATCTTCAACACGGGTTACATACATAGGACGGGTATAAACACCCTTATTTGCAAAAGTCCCATAAGCCCCGACCATTTCCTCAAGCTTGATATCCGAAGTACCCAGGAAAATGGAATAGACGGGGTCAATAAAGCTTCTGACACCCATTTTATGCATAAGGTCGACGACTGCACTCGGTCTGAACTGCTCCATCAGCCAGGCGGAAATATAATTCTCCGATTGGGCAAGCCCCCATTTAAGAGTGACCATTTTGCCATGATAGGCTTTGTTGCCCGAGCTTCTCGGAGTCCAGGGAATTGTATCCCCCACATCAAAAGAACGCGGTATATTCTCAACCTCATAACAGGGAGAATAGCCGTTCTGCATGGCAATTGTATATAGGAATGGCTTTATAGTACTTCCGATCTGCCTTCTCTGCTGTGTGCAGACATCATATTTGAAATACCTGAAATCGGGTCCGCCGACATAAGCTTTTACATGACCGTTATGAGGATCCTCAACCATGATCCCCGATCTTATGAAATACTTATAATATCTTATCGAATCCAGAGGGGTCATTATTGTATCCACCTCTCCCTTCCAGGAAAAGACCTTCATCTGAACCTTTGTATTGAAGGCAAGCATTATTGAGTCCTCGGAAAATCCCCGGGCTTTCATTATATAATACCTGTTGCTCTGCCTCAGTGATCTCATTATCAGTTCGTCAATCATTTTCTTCGGCAGGTCGTTCGAATAAGGAGGATTCCTGAATCCTTTTGCACGTTTGTAAAAATCAGGCTGTACCTCTTTGGAAAGATGTTCGGCAACAGCCTCTTCGGCATATTGCTGCATCCTCGAATTTATTGTCGTATAAATCTTAAGCCCGTCCTTGTATATATCATAATTGGATCCATCGGGTTTCCTGTTCTTGTTGCACCAGCCGTAAAGCGGGTTGTTTTCCCATTCCCACATAGCATCTTCATATGATGCCTGCTGCTGGTAAAGGTTCCTGTCAGGCAGGCGCCTTGTCATTATATTCCTCAGATATTCCCGGAAATATGTCGCACTTCCGGTATTATGATCCTCAACCTGAAAGTCAAGCTCAATTGGCAGCTTACTTACTGAATCTGCAACATGACGACTGAGATAGCCATATTTCGCCATCTGGGAGATAACAATATTCCTTCTCTGGAACATCCGGTCGTAATATCTCTTGGGATTAAAAGCTGCAGAATTCTTGAGCATTCCCACCAGTACGGCCGCTTCCTGAATATTGAGAGAATCGGGGGTTGAATTGAAATATACCCTGGCAGCCGATCTGATCCCTATCGCATTATACAGGAAATCATACTTGTTCAGGTACATTGCAATGATCTCTTCCTTTGTATAACTTTTCTCGAGCTTGACGGCAGTCTGCCATTCCTTGAATTTTGAAACTCCAAGACGGATTTTTCTGACAAGAGAAGAAACCCTGGCAGTGTCGCGCGGATAAAGCTGCTTGGCAAGCTGCTGGGTTATAGTACTGCCCCCTCCTGTATTCTGACCAAGCAGGATAGTTCTGACCATGGCTCTTGCAAGGCCCCGGACATCAATTCCAGAATGACGGTAATACCTGATATCCTCAGTTGAAATAAGTGCGGCAACAAGATATGGTGAAAGATCCTTGTAATCAGTCCAGGTTCTGTTCTCAATACTTATCTTACCAAGAAGCACCTCATCTTCCGAATAAACTTCTGCGGCGAGGTAATATTCTGGATTTTCAAGTTCAGCGAAAGATGGCATCGGACCAAGCTTTCCCTTCGATATGAGAATGAAGATTGAAATGATGATTACAAAGGGAAACGCGAACAATGCCCAGAACCAGATAAGATACTTTTTGTTTTCAGAATTGCCCTGCATGTGGCTCAAAATTTAGGCTCAAAATTAGTAAATTCTTAAAGAATCTTAACGGTTTATTTTGAAGTTTGGTACCTAAATGATTTACTTTGTCGTGTTTTTAACTAAAAAAATCCGTTCTGTAAATGGTCGAAAACCTTGTAATTGTTGAATCACCGGCTAAAGCTAAAACCATCGAGAAGTTCCTTGGAAAAGATTTTCGTGTTGTGTCCAGCTTCGGTCATATAAGGGATCTGGCAAAGAAAAACCTCGGGATAGATATTGAAAAAGATTTCAGGCCCGAATATGAGATCCCTCAGGATAAAGTCAAGGTAGTAAATGAATTGCGAAAGGCTGCCAAAGATGCAAAAAATATCTGGATCGCATCTGATGAGGACCGCGAAGGGGAAGCCATAGCATGGCATGTTGCAGGTGTCCTCGGCCTGGATCTTGAAACAACCCGCAGGATAGTATTCCACGAAATAACGAAAGATGCCATCGCTTCAGCGGTTGAGAATCCGAGGAAGATCGACATGAACCTTGTCAACTCCCAGCAGGCCAGACGTATCCTCGACCGGCTGGTCGGGTTTGAAATATCACCTGTCCTCTGGAAAAAGGTTCAGCCGTCACTTTCTGCCGGGAGAGTACAATCGGTCGCTGTAAGACTTATTGTCGACCGCGAACGGGAGATCATCTCCTTCAAACCTGAATCCTCATACAGGGTAACTTCTTTATTCCGGACCCGTGATACCATCAAAGAATCTGCAGTTATCAGGGCCGAGGCATCCAAAAGATTTCCCGATGAGAAAGAGGCGGAAAAATTCCTTCAGCAGTGTAACCTTGCACAATTCGCCGTTGCAGGAATTACTGTCAAGCCGGGAACCCGGTCTCCGGCACCTCCCTTCACAACATCCACACTCCAGCAGGAAGCATACAGGAAACTGGGCTTCTCCGTTGCCCAGACAATGACTGTAGCCCAGAAATTGTATGAAGCCGGAAAGATAACATACATGAGGACCGACTCCACGAATCTTTCAAAACTTGCACTGGCAAAATCGCGTGAAGTGATAGTTTCCCTATTCGGGGAAAAATATTCTAAAACCAGACAGTATGTGACCAGATCGAAAGGCGCACAGGAAGCACATGAGGCTATCCGCCCGGCTTACCCCGACAATTCGGAAATCCAGGGTAACCAGAATGAAAAAAAGCTTTACGACCTGATCTGGAAAAGAACAATCGCATCCCAAATGGCTGATGCAATTGTTGAAAAAACAACAATTTCAATAAATATGAATAATTCACCCGTTACATTCAATGCAACAGGCGAAGTTGTTAAATTTGACGGATTCCTGAAGGTTTATACAGAATCAACAGATACCGAAAACACTGATGAGGAAAAGGATCTTCTCCCGCCGGTGGAAAAAGATATGCCTCTTTATTATAATGTAGTATCTGCAGTTCAGAAATATACGCAGCCGTCACCACGATATACTGAAGCCAGCCTTGTCAAAAAGCTTGAAGAACTTGGTATTGGCCGTCCATCTACATATGCACCCACGATCTCAACAATCCAGCACAGGGGCTATGTCTTGAAAGAAGACAGACCGGGAGAAAAACGACAGATAAAACTATATACCCTCGAAAAGGGAAAAATAACATCAACAATTAAAAGCGAAATCACAGGAAAAGAGAAATCCAAACTTTTCCCTCAGGATATCGGGATGATCGTAAATGATTTTCTGGTTGAGAACTTTCCGGAAATAGTCGATTTCAATTTTACAGCAGAGGTCGAAGAACAGTTTGATGAGATCGCTCTCGGCAAGCTGAAATGGACAGTGATGCTTCATAAATTCTATGGTCCTTTCCACAAAACAGTGGAGAACACCCTTGAAAAGAAAAACCGTCAGACAGGAGGGAGGGTTCTGGGCAATCATCCGGAAACAGGGGAGCCGGTGACTGTAAGAATGGGCAGGTTCGGACCGGTTGCACAGATCGGGAATGCCGATAACGGAGCCAAACCACGATATGCAAGCCTTACCCGCAACCAGCTCATCGAGACAATCACACTCGAAGAAGCTCTCCGTCTCTTCAGCCTTCCGCGTTCACTCGGGCAGGCTGAGGATTCGGAAATAATAGTCGGCACAGGAAAATTCGGACCTTACCTGAGATACAGGAACAAGTTCTACTCCCTTAAGAAAGGAGTCGATGATCCATATACAGTTACACTCGAAAGAGCGCTCGAGATAATCAGGGAAAAAGACGAAAACGAAAAGAAAAAGGTCCTTAAGGATTTCGGGGATATAATGCTTCTGAACGGAAGATACGGACCCTATCTTACAAGGGAGAAAAAGAACTACAGGCTCCCGAAAGGTACCGATATTGAAAAGCTGACAAAGGAAGAATGTGTTGCCATCATTGAAAAGAGTGAAAAGAAAACAAAATAGTTCTTCATAAATAATCAGAATGACAGATCTTAACGATTATTTTGATCCGGTAAGCATTGAAAGTCCTGAATTCGAATTTCTGGCACTTCAGGCCGGGTTTCCGCACAATATTGTGATCCATACCGAAAACCATCCCCTGAAGGATCCTGACAGGTTCAAAGTTGCTCTTTTTGGTGTTCCCGAGGGAAGGAACTCTCCGGGAACAGGTTCCATTAAAGGGCCCGACAGCATAAGAAGGGAACTCTACAAGCTGGCAAGGATCCCGGGAAAGCTGAAGATCATTGATCTGGGCAACATGAAGCAGGGAACTACTTTCAACGATACTGTAGCCGGCCTGACTGATATAATTATTTTTCTTGCAGAGCAGAATATCTTCCCTTTGATTATAGGGGGCAGCAGCGCTCTTACACTTGCCTTTGATAAAGCTCTGAGCAGTATGAACATCAGATATACCCTCCTTACAGTTGATTCAAGGATTGATTATGTAAGCGAAAAGAGCGGAAATGATTCATTTAATTACCTGAGCACGCTGATACATAATAATAAAAGTAGCTTCGATCATTATATAAATATAGGGTATCAGTCTTACCTTAATGATCAGCAGGTTGTTAACAGGTTCCTGAAACGCAAATCGGAACTTTTGCGGATAGGAGATGTGAGAAAGGCAATTTTCCTTACCGAACCCCTGTTCAGGGATTCCGATGCCGCTGTTTTTGATATCTCGGCAGTCAGACAATCGGAAGCCCCGGGATCGGTCTCGCCCTCCCCGAATGGTTTCTATGGCGAGGAAATCTGCCTGCTGGCAAGATATGCAGGCATCTCAGATAACCTTAAGGTCTTCGGATTATTCGATGTAAATCCCGATCTTGATGTCAGAAACCAGACTGCAAGCCTTGCGGCTCAGATGATCTGGTTCTTTCTTGAAGGATTTTCCCAGAAACAGTATGAAACACCTTCCCTCAGCAATACAAACTCAGGAAGGTTTATTAAATATCATGTAAAAATAACCGACCTGAATGAGGATCTTATTTTCGTCAGGAGCAATCTTACCGAAAGATGGTGGATGGAACTGCCGTCCGGCGATGCCGGCCCTGTTTACATAGCATGTTCACATGATGATTACCTTAAAGCAAACCGAAATGAGGTGCCGGAAAGATGGCTTACAGGAGCCGGCCGGCTCAAATCATGATATAGTAACCGGATAACCGGCATTAAATAAATATCAGTTAACAGACAAGTTACCACATTCTCATTGAAACAAAAATTGTTATTGTGCGTTTAATAACAAAATTTGTTAACATCCGTTATTTAATATATTTGGTAACATTTTAGATTTTTACTTATTTTGCTGATTAAATTGCACGAGCATCTCTACTGTTGGTCATCATTAAAATGAAAAGTGTTAAATTAACATTCCTTTTTGTAGTGCTGATAAGCTTTGCAGCCTGGTCACAACAGGATCCACTGTCGAGCAACTATATGTTCAGCACTCTGACCTACAACCCCGGAATAGCGGGGAGTTCGGGGATGATCTGTGCAACAGCCCTCAACAGACAGCAATGGATAGGATTCAAAGGGGCTCCCTCAACGACAACATTCAATATAAGTGCACCTGTTTCTCCGTTTAAGATACAGAGTGGCATAGGGCTGATGGTTGAAAGTGATAAGGTCGGTTTTGATTCAGATATTAATATCTCGGGTATATATAATTATTTGCTTGATGTAGGTAGCGGGAAGCTTGGCATCGGTGTCAGCCTCGGGGTAATGAATAAAACCCTTGATCCCACATGGCAGGTCCCGAACGGTGACGGATTCACCCAGCCCGACCAGGATCCGCTTATACCGGTGAGCAAGGAAAGCTTTGTTGTTTTTGATGCAGGTCTCGGCGTTTATTTTACAACCGATAAGTATTATGCAGGTCTGTCAGCCAGGCACCTGAATCAGGCAAAATTCAAATTTTCAAAAGGCGAACCATATCTTACAAGACATTATTACCTGACAGCCGGATATAATATCCAGCTTCCCAATCCGTCGCTTGAACTTCTTCCTTCGGTTTTTGCTTTCAGTGACGGCAGGGCATTTCAGGCAAGTGTTACAACACTGCTCCGGTACAATAAGAAAGTATGGGGCGGCGTTTCATACCGTGCCGGCGATGCTGTTACAGGAATTGCCGGGATAGAACTTTATAACGGGATCCGTGTAGGGTATGCTTATGATTTCCCTCTTTCGGACATAAGAAAAAATACCTCAGGAACACACGAGTTCATGGTTAATTACTGCTTTGACCTCAGCATGGGTAAAAGTCGTACAAAATATAAGAGTATCAGGTTTTTATAATATATGAAAGTTTAAATTACTTGCATCTTAATTTCCTACTGTATGAAAAAGTCGATTTTGTTTTTATTGATAATTCTGATCTTTATTACCGGTTGCGGCACCTCCAATACAGGTGAACTTACAGGTGTTTCCGGCAGAAAAAAGTTTTTTGAGCCTGAGCCGATGGAAATGGCATTCATACCGGCCGGCAGTTTCACGATGGGCCCGAGTGACCAGGATGCATTATTTGCACAGAACAGCCTGTCAAGAACTGTAACCGTCGATGCTTTCTGGATGGACCAGACTGAAATTACTAATAATAAATACCGCCAGTTTGTTTACTGGATACGCGATTCTATCCTCAGAACAAACCTGGGCAATGCAGGTGTCGAAGGCCGCGAATATTTCATTACCGACGACGACGGCAATGTAGTGGAACCTAACAGACTTAACTGGGATGAAAAAATCGATCCGGAAGAAGAGGTTACTCAAAGCGTTATCGAAGAGATGTATTATCCTCCCGAGGAAAGATTTAACGGCAGAAAGCAGTACGATGTCAGGAAATATAATTATTCCTATTACTGGGTCGATTACCAGTCAGCTGCTAAGTCAAGATATGTATATGACTACGAGAACAATACCGGCCGTTATGAAGGACAGGTGACAAATCTCGATGGTACACGCACCGATGTCAAGGACCGTTCTTCATTCATCAAACATATTGTTATTAATATTTATCCTGACACACTCTGCTGGATAAGGGACTTCACCTATTCATTCAATGATCCGCAGGCCGACCTTTATTTCTGGCATCCCTCCTTTGATGATTATCCTGTCGTTGGTGTCTCATGGCATCAGGCAAATGCTTTCAGCCACTGGAGGACAGATTTTATGAACAGTTACCTGCGGGCAAGCGGTGTCGTTGATGTTATGGCCTACAGGCTCCCTCTCGAAACCGAATGGGAATATGCTGCCAGAGGCGGGCTCGATCTGTCAATGTACCCCTGGGGCGGCCCATATACGAGGAACTATGAAGGATGCTTCCTCGCCAACTTTAAACCTCTGAGAGGTAATTATATCGACGACGGAAATGTTTATGCCGGAAAAGTAGGATCATATGAACCTAATGAATACGGATTATATGATATGTCAGGAAATGTGGCAGAATGGACACGCTGTGCCTACCACCCGTCGGCATATATTTTCCAGCACGACCTTCAGCCCAATTATGAATATAATGCAACACCACAGGATCCGCCTGTTCTGAAACGTAAGGTGATCCGCGGAGGTTCGTGGAAAGATGTGGCATACTTCCTTCAGACAAGTACAAGGGATTATGAATACCAGGATTCCACGAAACCCTATATCGGATTCCGGAATGTCAGATCTTACATAGGGGCAGAATTATAATTGAAATAATAATTAAATAATCAGGTATATGAGCTTATCAGGAATAGTACAAAGCAGCGGCTGGAAGAATTTCATGGCAAAACTGTACGGTATTGGCGCCTCCGTAGTAATTGTCGGTGCCCTGTTTAAAATACAGCACTGGGCAGGTGCAGGTATAATGCTTACCGTAGGGTTGTTAACTGAAGCTATAATTTTCTTCTTTTCAGCATTTGAACCTTTACATGAGGAGATCGACTGGACACTGGTCTACCCCGAACTTGCAGGCATTCCCGAGGAGGGAGCTGATGAACTTGCTGTTTCAGGCAGCGGCAGAGCACGTGATGCTATTGCCAGAGGAGGATCCGTAGGTTATGGCGGGGGTGGCTTCGGAGGAGGTGCAGGCTCTGAAGCACTCATTAAATTTGACCAGATGCTTGAAAGTGCTGACATAACTCCTGAACTTTTCCATAACCTGGGAATAGGAATGAAAAAGTTAAGCGAGGCAACTTCCAATATAAATGCAATGCATGATATTGCAAAGGCTTCCAATGATTATTCCATAACTATTAAGGGAGCAACCGAGTCACTTGGCAAACTTTCTGAATCATATCAGTCGGTAACCAAAGTTGTCAGCGAAACAGGCTCTACCTATAAAACCATTGCCGATAACCTCACCGTAATGCACGAGGGTAGCAAATCATATAAGCAACAGCTTGAAGCGCTCAATAAAAACCTTTCTGCCCTCAATGCTTCTTATGAACTTCAGAAAAAGGGAGCTGACAATCATATTAAAGAATCTGAATCACTGTATCAGGGGCTTCAGAGCCTGATGAAAGATCTTACCGAATCGTCGGGAGATACAAAGAAATACCGTGAGCAGGTTTCAAAACTTAACGATAATCTGGCAGCTCTGAACAATGTATACGGGAATATGCTTGCCGCAATGAATGTTAAATAATGCAACCATTGGTTTTAGTTAACTAAACTCCCACAAAATGGCTCACGAAAAGTTATCCCCGCGGCAAAAAATGATCGGTATGATGTACCTGGTGCTTACCGCCATGCTTGCACTTAACGTATCAAAAGAAGCCGTGGAGGCATTTAAAAAAGTCGATAACAGCCTTACCCTTACCATAGCAAACTATGGTGAAAAAAATAATCTCATTTACCAGCAGTTTGACAGGGCAGCGGCCGAAAATCCTACAAAAGCCGGAGCCTATAAATCAAAGGCTTATGAGATCAAGGAGAGGGCCGACGAAATATTCAATTACATGCAGGGGCTCAAAATAGAAATTATAAAGGTGGCCGAAAGGGATGAAAACACTCCTGCTGTAAGAGGAAATGAAGTTATTATAGATGAGGTCAAGAGGATCGATGAAAACAACGTCCCGTCCCAGATCCTTATAGGAGCAAATGAGAACGGAAAAGCTTTTGCGCTCAAAACCATGATAGTCGACTTCCGCGAATTCTTAATTGAAACTCTCGAGGGAAAAAATCCCACAGCTGAAGAAGCATTACGCAAAAGCCTTAATACCGACGATGGAAGAGACCCGGGAGGAGATCCTGAAAGATGGGAAAATCTTACATTCCATGCTCTCCCGCTGGTAGCTGTAATTACTGTACTTTCGAAAATGCAGGTAGATGTCAGAAACGCTGAGACAGAGGTACTGAATCATCTTTATTCACAGATCGATGCAGCCTCCTATAAATTCAACAGACTCGAAGCAGTGGTCATTCCGGATGCTAATTATGTTACACTCGGAGGTACCTATTCGGCAAAGGTGTTTGTTTCTGCCATGGATACCACTCAGAAACCAAGGATCCTTGTAGGCAACCAGGAGATTCCCATAGATAATTCAGGGAAAGGTATATATACAGTCAAACCTTCTTCTGTAGGAGCAAAACCCTGGGGAGGCGTTATAATGCTCAAATCACCTTCAGGTGAAGAAATAAAATATCCTTTTAACGCAACTTATTCGGTAGGAGTACCTAATGTAGTGGTCTCTCCGACAGCCATGAACGTTATGTATATGGGGATACCCAATCCTATAGACGTCTCAGTACCGGGTGTAAGTCCGGATAATATTAAAATAAAAGTTGTAAATGGCAATTTCTCAACTGAAAAAGTAAAGAGAACGGGAGGTGAGTTTTTCAGGGGTAACTGGGCAGTCAGACCTGCAAAGGTCGGACAGAATGTTCAGATCATCGTTTCAGCCACAGAAGCCGGAGGCAGATCAACCTCATATCCTCCGATAGAGTTCAGGGTAAAAGCTATTCCAAAGCCTGAAGCAAGATTCGCAGGAAAAAACGGAGGATCGATATCTCCAAATGTTGCTACAGCACAGCAGGGGGTTTTTGCAGTGCTCCCCGACTTCGACTTTGACCTGCAGTATAAAGTCACAGGTTTCTCTATACTGTATACCGACAGAATGGGCGACTTTGAAGAACCGAGCACAACCAGCTCCCTGACACAAAAACAAAAAGACCTCCTGAAGAGGCTTACAAGAGGTAAATATCTCACAATAAAAGATATAAAAGCAGTCGGTCCTGATAACAGAACCGTAGACCTTTCACCATTGTTGTTTAAAATTGACTAGTAAAGACCGATATTATGAGCAGGAAAATATTTTTTGGAATTTTTATTCTGATTTTTGCGGTGACTGCTGAAGGACAGCAATCATTCGGCGATATTTACAAGAAATCAATTCCGGAAGCGAAAAAAATAGAATATGCTTACCTGAGGGAAGCTGATGTTGTATGGTCAAAAAGATATTACCGTCTGATAGACCTCCGCGAAAAGATAAACCAGCCGCTGTATTATCCTACAGCCCCGACTCTTGACGGCAGGATGAGCTTTATAACGATCCTTCTTGATGAGATCAAGAAAGGCAACCTTACAGCCTATTCAGCCATCGATGTCAATGTACCGACTACATATCAGGAGATCGAAACACAGATGGGAGCAGAAACGCGGGTTCAGCAGATACAGATCGATGCTGCAGGAAACACCCGCGACTCTACAATAACCGAATCGGCCAAACCCGAGGAGGTGAAACAGCTGCTGGTGTATGAAGAGTGGTACTTTGACAAGAAACTGGGAAGGCTGGATGTAAGGATAATAGCAATATGCCCTTACTATATGGGTTATGATTCGGAACTTGGCAGATCGCTGAGAAAAGCCCTGTTCTGGGTAAGATTCGACGAGGTAAGGGACATCCTTGCAAAGAAGGAAGCATTTATAAGCAATAATGATGCCCAGAGGATCTCCTACGACGACCTTTTTATGCAAAGGAGATTCGGAAGCATTATCTTTGGTGAATCGAACGTTTTCAACGACAGAATGATCAGTGAATACCAGGTTGGAAAATCCGCACTTTTCGAGGCCGACCGCCTCAAGCAGGAATTATTTAACCTGGAACATGATCTGTGGGAATTTTAGGATACAAACAAAAATTGTAGAGACGCCATTTATGGCGTCTCTTTTTTTGCCCCATCCGTTATGGAGACGCCATGTATGGCGTCTTTACAAATATTTGTTGCCGGTTTGCCTCTTCACATCCTCGAGGTAATTCTTGATATTCTGCTCTTCCTCCTTTTTAACTACAAGCAGGACATCATCGGTCTCAACTATAATATAATCATTTAATCCCTGTATCACTGCCACCTTTCCCGGAGAGATGTTAAATATGCTTCCGGCGTTGTCGTAGGAAAAGATGTTCCCGCTGATGATTGAATTCCCTTTCTTGTCCCTTGCAGAGTGATCATATAAGGAACTCCATGTCCCCAGATCAGACCAGCCTATATCCGTACACTTTACAAAAACATTATCGGCTTTTTCCATTATCCCGTAATCGATCGAAATGCTTCTGCATTCAGTATAAGTCCTTCCGATAAAAGTTTCCTCCTTATCGGTCCCTATCATGTCTTTTCCTTCATCAAAAGCAGAAAACATGTCGGGAAGGTGTTTTTCAAAAGCCCTGAGAATCGATCTGATGTTCCAGATGAAAATTCCCGAATTCCAGTAGAAATCACCGCTCTGCAGGAATTTCCTGGCAAGGTCAATGTCGGGTTTCTCGGTAAATGTCTTTACCTTAAGAAGGTTCTTATGACCCTCAACAGGTTTTTTCATATCGGCCTGAATGTATCCGTAACCCGTTTCGGGCCGGTCGGGCTTGATACCGAGTGTGAGCAGGGCATCATTATCTTTAACGAAATCCATGCTCTCCTTAATTACTTTACAGAACTCCTCTTCCTTAACAATAAGGTGATCGGCCGGCGTTACGGCTATCACAGCTTTCGGGTTCTCCTTCAGTATTCTGAAAGTACCGTAAGCCAGGCAGGGCGCAGTGTTACGCCTGAAAGGCTCGGCAAGAACGTTTGATGGATTTATCCCGAGTTGTTTAACTGTCAGATCCTTATGTTCGGCGCTTGTAACTATATAAATATTTTCTTCGGGACAGGCTTTCCTGAAACGCCTGAAAGTTTGCTGGATCAGAGTTTCACCTGTTCCCAGGATATCAAGAAACTGTTTTGGTTGTTCACGGCGGCTTAGCGGCCAGAACCTGCTGCCTACACCGCCTGCCATAATAATTACATACCTGTCCTCCATAACTGATTTTAGTATCGTCCGAAATTTTTTGCAAATATATAATTAAATAAGCTGTTGGCGACTGATTGTATATCCCATGAGCAGAAATACATTAAAAATTAGTAATTTTATCCACTGTAAATCAAGTATCATGTTCAGGTTCCTTTCGCTGACAGGCCGTTATTTTCTTTTACTCAAAAAGGTATTTTCCAAACCCGAGAAGCCTTCTGTCTATCTGAAGCAGACGATGTTTGAACTCTTTAACCTTGGCTTCAATTCTGTAGGCATAATTACTGTGATCTCATTTTTCATGGGGGCAGTTATAACACTTCAGACAGCATATAATACTGAAAACCCTATCTATCCAACTTATCTGATAGGTCTTGGCTGCCGCGATTCAATTATTCTTGAGTTCTCATCAACGATCTCTGCCCTCATTCTGGCCGGTAAAGTCGGTTCAAACATTGCATCAGAGATCGGTACCATGAGAGTTACAGAGCAGATTGACGCACTCGAGATGATGGGAGTAAATTCGGCATCGTATCTTATACTCCCTAAAATAGTTGCTACCCTGCTTTTTAATCCCGTTCTGACGCTTTTAAGCATTATCGTAGGTATTGTAGGCGGATGGATAGCAGGTACTACAGCAGGGGTCATCACTTCCGAAGATTTTATTTATGGTATCCAATATGCCTTCATCCCATATTATATAACCTATTCGATGATCAAAACACTTTTTTTCGCATTCATAATTACAAGTGTTTCGGCATTCCAGGGTTACTATGTCGAAGGAGGATCGCTTGAAGTCGGACGCGCCAGCACGAAAGCAGTGGTTTTCAGCAGCGTGCTGATACTGCTTTTCAACGTTATTCTCACTCAGTTACTGCTGTCATGATAAAAGTAAAAAATCTCGATAAATCGTTTAATAACAAGCTTGTACTGAATGATATCAATGTATCATTCGAAACAGGTAAAACGAATCTGATAATCGGCCGCAGCGGATCGGGGAAAACGGTGCTTCTCAA
Organism: Bacteroidota bacterium; assembly: GCA_029564935.1. Lineage (GTDB taxonomy): Bacteria > Bacteroidota > Bacteroidia > Bacteroidales > VadinHA17 > LD21. The sequence goes on along the minus strand of JAKQPD010000179.1, from coordinate 22,975 downwards.
ATCGATAGCCGGACTTCACGAGCCGGATGAAGGAGAGGTATGGTTCGATGATGTTCTCTTCAACAAACTCGACTTCAATGCAAAAAAAGAGATAAGGAAAGAAATGGGAATGCTCTTTCAGGGCAGCGCCCTGTTTGATTCACTCACTGTGGAACAGAATGTCAGATTCCCGCTGGATATGTTCACCGGGAAAAGCCTCGAGGAAAAAAACGAAAGAGTGAACTTCTGCCTGAAAAGGGTGAATATAATAAATGCGAATAAGCTCTTCCCTTCCGAATTATCCGGAGGAATGAAAAAAAGAGTAGCTATCGCCAGAGCTATTGCCCTGAATCCCAAATATCTGTTTTGTGACGAACCTAATTCGGGACTCGATCCGGTAACGGCCATACTTATCGATGAACTGATAAAAGAGCTTACTGAAGAATATTCCATGACCACAATTGTCAATACTCATGATATGAACTCAGTCATTGAGATCGGTGAGAACATCGTTTTTATTAATGAAGGTATTATTTGCTGGGAAGGCAACAAAGATGAAATCCTTCACTCCGGGTGTGAAATCCTTAACGATTTTGTATTTGCCAATGCAATGGCCAAACACCTTCTTACCCCGGGCAGATAGCCGGGACCTTTAGTCCACTTCCTCGTAATCTATGAATTCGCCGGTATCCTTTGATATTTTTTTACCTTTTTCTTTATTTTTTCTTTCCTGCTCCTGATCATTGTCATCCCTTCCATACATGAAAAACGATCTGACAAGTAAATAAATGATCAGTCCTATCAGAAAAACTCTCAGCAGAAGTACCATTTTAAAAGAAGTTTATTATTGAAATATTATCATTGGTTTGTCATTCTTCCTTTTAACATTGTTACCGAAAACAAGATTCATACCCAGGCGTGCATGGATCGTATTAAAGTTTTCCGGGAGGGGAATACTTTCACCGTCATTTAAAATTTTATTCCAGGTAATGGGTATTCTGTCGGCAAGGGCATAAAACTGGAAGAACCCAAGTCTGAATGCCAGTCCGAAACCAAGATTATCATACCTGTAATTAGCTGTTGTATAAGTCAGTGTGGTTGAAAAAGCATTGCCCAGATTCAGGTTGGCCGACAGTGTAAGTGCCTCCCTGAACTGATTGCCGGTTATCCTTGTATATGATAAAAGACCAAGTGTAAAACTCCCGGAAGGACTGTAGCTTGCTCCAAAGCTTACTCCTAAAGGAAGATTCGTCCGGTAAGGAATGTCAGAATCAGTCATGTGGAACGAATTCTTAAGAGAATCCAGTATCTCCTCCCCTACCTCCTCGAAAGTTTTATCTCCATTGTAAACATCTTCAAAATCAACTCCGCTGAATTCAAACTGGCTCTCCGCTGCAATATTTGAAATATCCCTCTTCCATTTTATAAATCCAAGATCGGTGACAGCTGCTGAAAAATGTATCTTTTCCGTCAATCTTAATTCAGCTCCTATATCGAGACTGAAACCGGGATTACCTGTTTCAAGGAGATAATCGGATATCCCTGAGGTTGTTTCGAACCTGTCTTCATCAAATGAGACGCTGTCTATAATATTATCATCATTCATATAAAACCCGACCGGTGCGCTTATATTTGCCATCAGGTCCGCATCAACAGTATGGGTAAAATCATCCTGCACTGTAACACTCAGAGCTTTATTGTCGAGTGAGACATTTGCAACACCAAATAAAAGCTTTCCCTTTATGCCAAGCCTCAGTATCCGTGTAATATCTTTTGAAAAACCGAGTCCGGCTTCACGGTAATAACTTACATTTGTACGAAGGGAATTAAGGTCGATCGTTTTCCCTGCAAACTGTTCATTCCCCTCAAAAGCCAGCTTAAGCATATCACCGGGCAGGGCAAGATCCATTTCAACACGTTCATTAACGTCGAGGAAGATATACAGGTCCCTTCCGGCACTGAAGCCCAGACCAAAAAGCTGAACTGCTGCCTGAGGCTCCAGATAATTCATATCTTTTAATTTCGAGGTGAACTTCGAAATATCATAATCGGGATGGAAGAGTGAAATAGTTGAATCGCCCTGTTTGCTTACCTCAAATATATCAGAGAAATTAAAGAAGTTGTTGTTTATGTTCACATTAACTCCCGATATACCAGGCAATCCAATATATACCGAATTTGAAGGCCGCAGGGCCGGATTCAGAAAATGGTTCTGCGGAATATTCATATAGTACAGAACCTGGCTGTTCTGAGCGCCGGCATTTGCAATTGCAAGAGTCAGCAAAAATATAAGTGAATTACATAACTTCCTTGTCATATGGTTGTTTTTAAAAAACTCTACTCAGCTTTGAACTTCAGATCGGGTTTCACTACGAGTCCTGCAGTAAATCTGATCCTGTAATCCGAATAAATTTTAACATCTTTCAATCCGCCGTCAGTTGTGTTCATTGTAAATACAAATATAATACTGTCTGACTGATCGACAGCATCCCAGAATTCACGTCCGATCCGGATTTTTGTTGTCGATTCCGCGGGAAGCGTGACACGCCCTTCACTATCAACAGGAGCAGGCTTAAGTATCTCATCGGTTTCAACTGTCGCCCTGTTGATCTCTTCCTCAGAATCATAGAGGACCAGACTTACCGAAACACCCGCAGGAAAGCCGTTTTCGGTGTATAAATTTATTTGCATAAAATCAAGATCCGCAGGATCAAATTGATTATCATCCTCATTATCCGGCCGGAGGAAATTCCCGACAGTATCCGTAAACTGAAGGTTGTTCATCCTGATTTCCATAGGGATGTCAATCTCTAGCGAGGCAGACAGCCGGCTGTTCCCGAAAATGTAATTACCCGGGCTGTTAACGGAACTAACCGGATTCATTTGCGCAGTCCCGTAAAGGATTACCCTGTCGGGAGGCATTGAGATAAGATCAGGCAGGGTGGAATTTGTCTTATTAATTACAAATGATCCGGTGATATCGCGTTCAGCAGGCCCTGCCGGAAATTTCAGACTTATCTTTCCAAGTTGATGATCAGTTCTTTCAGCCGATCTGTAACCGCTGGCCCTGAGATCCACTTCAACAGGAATTGAAAATGAATTTGAATAATTAAAAGTCAACACCGGATTTGAAAAATACAGGCCTCCGGAGATCTTGTTTATTATATCGCTGATCTCAGTATCGAATGTTTCAGGGCCAAAGGATTCCGTTTCCTGACAAAAATATCCTTTAACGTAATCAAAATCAGGATCCAGGAACCTGATATCTATCTGAACCTCATCGTGGCTGCTGAAATTTATTATGCGTCCGTTGGAGCTCACCGTTATTTCATGTTTTACAGGTATCATATTATACGGATGATCCTGAATAGTGGACAGGTCAAATACTGAATTATCTACAGGCAGCTTTTCACTTACGGTAGTATTTGGATCAAGGGCGACTGTATTTGATATCGGTAACCCGCTCTTCAGGGTCGTTGGCAGAGTAACGGACAGAATGGAAGATAATTCTGTCCCTGACCTGATAGTATATGAAAGATCTCCTCTGTTCATACTTATATAAGAAATCTGTGTTCCGCTCCCGGGATCAAATCCGATTGTATCCACCCCGTCGCCTCCAAGCGCCGATATTGTCTGTGGGGGAACAACTATCCTTCCCGACCTCACCCACAGATCCCTCGCGGTAACCGCGATCTCAATCCCGCTTCCTGCAAGATCAATATAAACCGGTGAGGTGGTACCCGGGGAACTTACAGTCACTATTGCCGAAAGGGAATTCCGAACCGTGCGATCTGCCAGATCTATTGATGCAATTCGTGTTTCTCCCGGATTAATGAATGGAATTATAGCCGGATCTCCGACAGGAATATGTCCGGCGGTGTTAAACAACGTCACACTTAAATTCTGAAGCGGAGCAGTCAGGTTATTTGTGACCTTTACGTCAATAAATCCCTCGTCAAATAACGCATATTCAAAATTCGGGAAAAGTGAATAAGTCCCTTCCTGAAGGACCGTGACAGGGAATGAGGGGAAAGCTGAGGTCGTCCCGTTGAGTGCAACAAACTGAGCCCTTAATGCCGGATTCAGCCTCCGGGTGATCCTGTCGAGGGTGTAGGATATATTCCCTGAAAAGGAACTCACATTCATCCGTCCGAGCTGGTAGGTCTCACTGAAAGACACCATATCATTCAGATCATAATAATCTTCTATTTTCAGATCGATGAATGAATTCTCCCTGAATATGATCCTTACAAAATTATCTTCTTCAAAGATCAGGGTATCATTTGCTTCGACAAGGTCGCTGAGAGAAACATCACCTTTCACGGCAGGTACCACCCATGTTGGTGAAAGATGTGCCATCTTTGAAAGTTTGTCAAAATCATAAGTTTCCCTGATACAGGCTGGAACCGTTATCAGTAAAACAAGTATAAATATTTTTGCAAAAGTTTTCATTGTTACCTTAACGCGGTTCCCAGCTTATAATTATACAGGAACCTGTCGGTACCTCCTACAATCAGGTGCCAACCTCCGTCATCCGATAATCTGCCGACAGAGAACATCGAGGCTCCTTTCAGCGGAAATCCATCCATTTCATTTCCTTCGCTGTCGATCAGATAGATAAGTTTCCGTTGTTTTTCAAAAACACCTATTTTCCTGTCGGATGAAGAAAAAATAAAATTTATCGGGCCTCCGAGATCTTCCGATCCGAACTGCTTTGTGAACATTTCAGATCTGTTATTATCATAGAGGTACAATATACCCCTGTCAATAAAAATATATTCTTCCAGGCCATCTCCGTCCACATCGAAGATATCGAAGCTGTGACCGGGGCTAAACTCTCCCGGATTAAATTTTTCTACCTTCCCGTCAAAATAAATGTGTTGAATGGTTCCCACGGGTGATGTGCACACAACAGAAGGAGAACTGCCTGATGTCAGACGAAGTGAGGATCCCGGTGCTTTTGTGACCGGCTCTTTCAGCGAAAGTCTTTTATTTCCCGTACGGTCGAGGAAATATAAAGAGTTTTCATCGGCGATTACAAGATAATCCTTTCCGGAAGCTCTGAACCATGCCACTTCAGAGTTGACAATGCTCCCTGTCCTGAACGGTTTCCATCCCTTTACTGCACTGCCGGTCTTGTCGTAGGAATAAATCATCCTGTCCTCTCCCGCGATCAGAAGACGGTAATTACGGTTATTATCATAGTCAAAGAGAGCCAGGGCGTTTGTGGCCGGCGACCTCAGCCTGACCGGATATCTTTCAACATAATTTCCGTTCCGGTCGAGCAGGTGGAGATAGTTCCTTCCCGAGAAAAGCAACTGGTATTTCCCGTTTTTGAAATAATCGATCATATAAACAGATCCTGTTATCCTTTCCTGAAGCGGCACCTTCCAGAGTACACGCCCTGCAGCATTGATCAGATAGGCATTGTTTTTCAGATCCTGGATGAATATCTCTGCAGCACCTGTTATATGGTTCCTGAAGAAGAAGGGCTTTATCGCTGCAATTGTATCAAGCAAGGTCTCCCATTCCGTGACGGATTCCTCCCTTACCTCATCCCTGAACTGAACCGACAGACTGTTATAGATCATGTTATTGCTGGGTGTGAGCTGTATCCCTGCTGCCTGGATCTTCCCCAGAGAAATCCGGTTTTCCCTCATTGCCGTAATAATATCGTCCGAGAGGTAACCTGAAAGCAGAGTCGTTATTCCTGACGGCACACAATAAAAGAAATACCCCGAAGTACTTGGCAGAGAGCTTTCAAAATCCCTGTAAACAAGATCATTTGCAAGGGTCTTGTTCAGGATGTTATCGTACAGCAGCCTCGATATAGTACTGTAAGAGCTTCCGGTTATAAGATAATTATCATAAAATGCAAAGCAGGAATCAAAATGCTCTCCCTGGTAATTTTCAAGGAAGGCAGAGACATATCCTTTGTAAGGGGTCATATAGACCGGAATATTTATCTGATCGTCGGGTCTGAAATAGAAAATATTTTCCTCATTTATCAGGGGAGTGAGCTTGTCAAGAAAGATCTTTTCGGCATAAGCCCTGTTCTTTAGCTCATAAATTATAAGGGAGTTGGATTTTACAGGCTTTCCCCTTATATCTATATATGCTTTTGTGATCTCATCACCGGTGTAATCGCGAAGAGCACCGGCAAGATCCGCTGCTGCTGCAGGTACCCGTCCCTGACCGGTCCCGCTGTGGACCGAAGGATCAAACACTATCGACTCAAAAAGCGTTGTTGACGCCGGCAGTATCTTATAAGTGCTGAATAGTGCTGCAGGACCCGATTTAAATTTATGAAGGATATCGTCATTGTTTATACTTTCGGTATATCCGCTAAGGACCAGACCATTATCGTTGATAAAAATATCGCATCCCGTTGTTCCCGCCAGTTTCCCGGCTTTTTCTGCAGAAATCGCAGGACCATCCTTCAGTACATGTCCCAAAAGGCCGGAGAGATTTGAGAAAACAATGAACACCTTATCTTCATTCTTTCCGGAGGACTGAAGAACCCGTGCAAATCCCGGCAGATCCCTTATATCTCCGTTGCCTGTTGTCTGGGCGACCGCACTTTTCATGAGCCCGGGAGAGGTGGCAAAAAGCACCAGGCCGGAACTGTTTGAAACAAAAACAGTATCTCTTTTACTCCCGTTCCCGGAAGCAATATAGAAAGCTTTAATTCCCGAAAGTATTGTGTCGTTAATGTTTGTGATACCGGACGATCTCATAGCTTCCCTGATCTGCCTGAGCCTTATATCCGACCTTACAGCCAGGGAAAGGAGCGAACGGACTTTTCCGCTGTCTGAAGGATGAAATGAAATAAGGGCCCTGCTTCCGTCGAGAAAATCCTGATACGCAGGCTTATTGAGCTGATCGGCCAGAAACTTAAGCTTTTTGTTAAAGTTCTCAAATTCACTTATCCCGGCAATTTCCCCGAACAGTCCCTGACCGGTTGTTACGGAATTGATAAAGCTTTTAATATCTATACTTTCAATAATGATTGCTGCCGTGGGGCTTACTGCCCTGTAAGGATCCGTAAGCATTGTCTTTCTGCCCTGATGCAGAAAATACCCCAAAACTGCAAGGCCTGAAATAAGTATAATAACAGAAATAACGGCTGACCTTTTACCCACTGCAGATTATTAATTGACCCGGGGAGTAAAGTTAATCAATTAATGGTAATAATCATCAGGCTTCCTCAATCACTTTCCATCCTGTTGAGTCGGCGAGTGACCAGACAGGTTCTTTCAGATCGCCATAGAAGGTAACTCTGTGCCAGCCCCATTTTCCCCACATTGTAAAGAGTTTTTCAATATCTCCTACCGGTTCTGCACACAACTTTGTTCTGCATGCCCTGTCGTCGGGATCATTTCCCACAGCCACTGCCTGGTGCATCAGTATCTCTTTCCTCTGATTATTTATCTCAAGTGTCGTTGTCATATAATTGACAGGAAGGACAGACTGAACGGATGCTCCTGCCCTGTCTTCGGAATGTGTCATTATCCTGAAAGGATTAGTATTTCCCGCCGGCCCGAAAATCCTGTTGGGAGCAACACAATGTGCATAAATTATGTGTCTTTTCGCAGTATCTATCACAGGATCGGAGATGAATCCCGGCCGGCCTCCGGTAAGGATGTTAAATGCCACCATGGTTGCCGTCGAACTTATATCACATTCGCAGGCACCTATAAGTCCTTCATTGCACAGTTCATGAAAGCCAAGGCATGGATACGCGTGTATATGTCCTCCGTAAAATCCCCCGAGACAGTTTACCGTAATTGCATTTGCCCCGTGTTTCTTAAGTACCTCTTTCATGCCCAGATACATTGCTGCCGAGGTGAGCAGTGTCTCAAAATCGACTCCGACAATCTCGAGTGCCGACTTCTGCCACCCTCTGACTATTTCGGCCGACCTGTCCCTGTCTGCTTTGCTCCAGGCATCATTCACCTCTGCAAAAGGAATATATTCGACCGGGATACCCATTACGGGTTCAGCGACGGAAGCTGACTGGTCCTTTACGGCTAGTATCCTTGACGCTGTAAGCTGACGGGTGCATTCCTCAGGAGAAAGAAATCTGATCTCATTCGGATTGACAGTATAATGACGCGATGCAGGTGTAGACCCGGTCCGGACACGTTCGGTAGCCCTGACGAAATCTGACGGAGACCCTCCGTTCATTACCAGATTGAAGCAACTGACTGCAGCTATTACATCTTCCATCTTTGATGAAGCAACAAATCCCACATTAGGAGTATTTTCATTCAGGAATGTTGCCGTATATACAAGGAATCCCCCGCTGCCTGCGAACTGAAAATCGGCATACAGCACAGGCTTGCCTGTTTTGGCAATTGTCTGCACAACTCTGTTCCAGCAGTTCATCTGATATACTATATATCCGCCTGTATTTTCTTTCTGATCCTGCAGGACGATCTTTTCAGCATCTTCCTGACCGGCTGCCATGGAAGACACGAATTCAAACTCAGGGAAACTGCATTTCATTGAGTTATTGATCCTGTCCATTACAGGATTGAAATCAAAGCCCACATTTGGCCAGTCAGGCTGATTCTGTACCGGCGCATGAAGAGAATATATTATCCTGATCTTCATCTTTGATTCCTGTTCACGGGCTGCCGGAGGGATAAGAAATGATCCGGGGTTGAAGGCAAGGCATGTGGCACATGCTGAACATGCCGAAATAAAACCTCGTCTCGAAACACAGGCAGATTGAGCCTGCTTTTTGCTGTTCCTGGTATCTGATTCTTTCATAACAATATGTGAATAATTTAATGATGTCACTAACAGGTCATTAAATATACATATTATTACTTAAAAATAACTATGGAAAAAGAATTTTATGAATAAGGGTATTAAAATATTTTCTGAAAGGGATTTTGGCACGTTATTTGAAATATCATAAGTACACAGGCAATCTCAATCATATACTTGATCCTTCAAGTTCAGCCAGGCGAAAGCCTGGCTTCTCTTTTTTCAGAGAGGCCGGTAATGTTTAAAACAAACGGTAATGTTCAGAATGGCCGGTAGCCGATTATTTCCTTAACCTCACGGATAGTTAAGGAAGCGCTTGCACGGGCTTTTTCAGCTCCTTCCGATACAACCCGGGCTAGATACTTATTGTCGGCCACTATCTCTTTTATACGTTCCCCTACAGGGCCGATGATCCTGATTATATCTTCAGCAAGCTGTTTTTTCATATCACCATACCGGATCTGGCAGGAAGCATGTTGTTCTTTGAAATATTTTACAGTCGACGGATCTGAAACAACATTCATGATTGTAAAAAGGTTATGAACAGGTTCGGATGGTTTTTCTCCGGGTGTCTGAGGACCGGTATCGGTAACGGCGCGCATCACCTTTTTCCTTATCTCTGCCGGTGTATCCGCCAGGAAAACTCCGTTACCCTCACTCTTACCCATCTTCCCGGTTCCGTCCAGCCCGGGGATCTTTATCAGTTTCTTCCCGAAATTATATGCATCCGGTTCGGGAAAATATTCGACACCGTACATTGTATTGAAACGCCTTGCAAATCTCCTTGTCATTTCAAGATGCTGGGCCTGATCCTGTCCGACCGGAACTTTATTGGCTTTATGTATAATTATATCTGCCGCCATAAGCACCGGATATGTGAGCAATCCCGCATTAATGTTATCGGGTTGCTTTCGAATCTTTTCCTTGAATGAAGTAGTTCTTTCAAGCTCCCCTACATAGGCATTCATATTCAGCAGCAGATAAAGCTCTGTAACCTCGGGGACATCACTCTGGATGAAAACAGTTGCCACATCCGGGTCGATACCGCAGGCAAGGTACTCGGCAAGAACCTGTTTTATATTTGCATGCAGATCGGCAGGCTTTGGATGGGTAGTCAAAGAATGATAATCGGCAATAAAGAAGTAACAATTGTTCTCATACTGCATTTTAAGAAAGTTCTTTACCGCACCGAAATAATTTCCAAGATGAAGGTTACCTGTTGATCTTATGCCGCTTACTACTGTTTCCATATCGTTTTTAAAAATCAGATGCAAAGCTAATATTTTTTAATTGTTAATTCCCTACAATACCATAACCGCTACGCGGTATTTATGCATTAAAATTCTCTTAATCTATAATACCTTAACCGATACGCGGTATTTTTGCATTAAAATTCTCTTAATCTATAATACCTTAACCGATACGCGGTATTTTTGCATTAAAATTCTCTTAATCTACAATACCTTAACCGATACGCGGTATTTTTGCATTAAAAATTCTGCCGCATTTGTATCCGGCTTCACCTCAGCAGATCTGAAATTGATATTTAAAAACTTTGTTCTATTTTCCGATTTACCTGGGATTTTACCGCGTAGCGGTTATGGTATTGTAGAGAGGATTATATTGTTGAAATAATTCCGCGTAGCGGATATGGTATTTGCCCCATAACCTCTACGAGGTATAAAATCATGTCATATAACCTTATTTACAATACCCTATGCCCTAAAAGCAAAGGAGATTAAATCTATGCTTTCTAAATCAAAACAGAATGATTATAATACGTAGACAACTACGTATTTTAATACGTATTTTAATACGTAGTAACCTACGTATTTCATGAATTCCTTCAATATTCCGTTCCCATTCAAATTATTCGTACCTTTGCATGATTTTAATTTCTGAGGCTGTGGAATCAACAAGACAGAAAAAGGTATCCCGTCTGATCCAGAAGGAAATTGCCGGTATATTCCTCCGCAAAGGCAGCGAATTTGCACCGGGGAAGATGATCTCCATTACCAGGGTAAGGATCAGCCCCGATCTCTCTTTTGCGAAAATTTACCTGAGCATCTTCCCCTCGACAGATAATAACCACATCCTTGAGGTGGTACAGGATAATACAACGAAGATAAGGTTTGACCTGGGGCACAAGGTAAGATCACAACTCCGCATCGTTCCGGATATAGCGTTTTTTATCGACGACAGCCTTGATTATATCGACAAGATCGACAGACTGCTGAAAGCCTGATCGTCATGCAATACGAACCCATAAAAAGATCTGTCGGCAAACTCTTCTCCGGTCCGCTTTTCCTGAGAAAAATACTTTATTGCCTTCTCGATTTACTTCTGCTTCGTACGTGGCATGTAAAAAAAGCTTTGCGGACAATCCGGAAGGAATTACCTGATAATGCCTCCATCCTCGATGCCGGATCAGGATTCGGCCAGTATTCCTGGAGAATGATCCGGATGAACAGACACTGGAACATTACCGGAGTTGATATCGACAAAGAACATATTGATGACTGTAATACATTTTTCAGCAGGGCAGGCCTGTCGGACAGGGTGACCTTCAGGGTTGCCGACCTGACATCATTCTCTGAACCTGATAAATTTGACCTTATCATCTCTGTAGATGTCATGGAACATATAAGAGATGATGAAAGTGTATTCCGGAATTTCAATTCATCACTACGGAAAAACGGCATCCTGCTGATCTCGACTCCTTCCGATAAGGGAGGAAGCGATGTTCACGGCGATAAAGAGGAATCTTTTATAGGGGAACATGTAAGGAACGGTTACAGCATTGATGAAATAACCGGGAAACTGATTTCAGCCGGATTCAGGAATACTGAAGCAAAATATACATACGGGCGGCCAGGTAATATTTCCTGGCATATCTCAATGAAATACCCGGTCAGGCTTCTGAACAGATCATATCTTTTTGCACTGTTGCTTCCGTTTTATTATCTTATAGTTTTTCCTGTTTCATTGATACTTAATATTTGTGATGTTGCGTTCACTCATAAGACTGGGACCGGACTGATCATTACCGCAAGAAAGCAGTAAGTTGAAACTATCACTTTACATAGCAAAAAGATATTTGTTTGCGAAAAAATCGCGTAACGCAATAAATGTTATATCAGGGGTATCGGTGGCTGGTGTTGCTGTCGGGACCATGGCACTGATAATCATATTATCGGTATTCAACGGCCTTGAACTGATGGTCACATCGATCTTCAACACATTCGATCCCGATCTTAAAATTACTGCTGCTAAAGGAAAAACTTTTACTCCTGACACTTCCAGGCTCGGATTGCTTTCAAAGGTCGACGGCGTTTCCTGCTATTCTCTTACCCTTGAAGAAAACGCTCTGCTCAAATATGGCGACAGGCAATTTATCGGGACCATCAAGGGTGTCGATGAAAACTATGCCACTGTAACAGATATCGACAGCTCAATGTGGGAAGGCGAATTCATCCTTAAATCTGAAAACGACCGCTCGTGGGCCGTCCCCGGAATAGGAGTTGCTCAATATCTTGGAATAAGGATCAACTTTATCACTCCTCTGTTCATATATGTTCCAAAGGTATCTCCCGGCACAACGATCGATCAGGAGGATGCCTTTAACAGAAGATACATTTATCCCTCGGGAATTTTTCAGATTGAACAGTCATACGACTCAAAATATGTCTACCTGCCGATAAGCTTCGTTCGCGAGCTTATCAGGAATGATGAAGGGGTGAGCTCAGTTGAAATAAAATTTAGCGGAACTGCTGATCCGGCCAGGATACAGAGGACAGTGAAGACTATTTTCGGAAATGAATATATTGTTCAGAACAGATATGAACAGCAGGAGATCTTCTATAAGGTGATGCGTTCAGAACGCCTGGCTATCTTCTTGATACTAACACTTATAATTGTAATTGCCTCATTTAACATTGTGGGTTCTCTCACGATGCTCATAATCGAGAAGGAAAGGGATATCGGGATCCTGAGAAGCCTTGGAGCCGATAATAACCTGATCCGTAAAATCTTCATTTTCGAAGGATGGCTCATATCCATAATCGGAGCAGCAACGGGAATAGTACTCGGTTTCATTGTATGCTGGCTTCAGCAGAAATACGGGATTGTCAGACTGAACAGCACCACCCTCTTACTTGACGCCTACCCTGTCCTTATGAAACTGAAGGATTTTATAATTGTCCCGGCAACTGTACTGCTCATAGGATTCTGGGCAGCATGGTACCCGGTGAGATTTCTTACAAAGAAGTATCTTCGCAAAAATGAAAATTGATCCTGAAAGATATATTGATACCCTCAGAAAATTTGTCCTGCTTATTTTTCTCATCCTGTTAATTCCGGCAGGGTGTAAGAGCGATAAGAAAAAGGGCCTCATTCCCGAAAAAACCTTCGCAAAGATCCTTTATGAGATCCATCTGGCCGATGGCCTGCTCGCGCTTCCGGACATACATGACAAATACTATTCCCGGGATTCAGTAGCAAATTACACAGATATTGTTGAGAATCATGACTATACAAAAGAAGCCTTTGATAAGACCCTTAGGTACTATTTCACTGAAAAGCCAAAAAAGTTCATCAGGATTTATGATCATGCAATAGGTAAGCTTACAGAAATGGAATCGCTTCTTGAAGGTATAACTGAAGATATTCCGGCACTCAGCGGAGGGCTCTGGAAAGGCTCACAATTATATCTTCTTACAGGAAACAGGGATACAACAAAACTTTATTTCGATCATATTTTTTATACTGCCGGAGATTATACCCTGCAGTTTACCCTCACTCTGTTTCCGTCCGATCAGACCCTAAATCCCTGCTTCACGGCCTATACATGCAGGGCCGACAGTCTGGTGAGCGGCAAACGTACCTTCCTCAGGGGTCCCGAATATATAAAGGACGGGCGGCCCCATACTTATTCATTTGTCCTGAAGATACCAGACAACCTGCCAACGCTGATAAAGGGCCATCTCCTTGATTTCGAAAACAATCCCGCTGAGATCAGCAGACATGCCAGAATTGAGGGTATCTCGTTCGTCTTAAGTTCTGCAGTGCAATGAGACGGTTATCAGCTCATTTCATAATTACAAATGACGGACCTCCGCTCAGGATGGGAATTGTTACAAGCGCTGATGACGGAACAATAATAAGTGTTGAAGATACAGGGGGCTCGCTTAAGGAAAGTGTATCGGTTGAATTTTATAACGGGATAATTATTCCCGGATTCGTGAACTGCCATTGCCATCTCGAGCTGTCCCACCTGAAAGGAGCTATTCCAAAAACAACAGGGCTCGGAGGATTTCTGTCGGAACTTCAGCAAATAAGGAAAAGCAGTCCTGAAATAATTGTTTCCGCAGCATCGGAAGCCGACAGGGCCATGTATGACGAAGGTATTGTACTTTGTGCCGATATTTGCAACAACGCCTCAACATTCAGCATTAAAAAAACCAGCAGGATCAGATATCATAACCTGCTCGAGGTTTTTGCCTCCGACCCCGGACTTGCAGAAACAAGGACCAGGGAAATAATAAAACTATCGGAAGAGTCTGAACAATACAGCCTGCCATTCAGTATAGTTCCTCACACTGTTTATACCGTTTCACTTCCGCTCTTCAGGCTGTTAAGGGGAATTGCTTCTGAGAACAAGGTCACATCGATCCACTTTATGGAGACTGAAGGCGAAGAGGCCTTTGTTTCTGAACAATCCGGTCAGCTGATGGAAAGCCTCAGAAAAACCGGATTGATATCAGATAAGCTCCTCACGCCCCGCAGCTGCACTTCCGCAATACTTGAGGAAGTCACTCTTTCAGGCTCGCTGATACTTGTTCACAATACTTTTGTTGACAGGCAGACTGTCAGCAGGATAAACAAGCGTGGAAATGTTTACTGGTGCCTCTGCCCGAATGCTAATCTTTATATAGAGAACCGGATGCCTCCGGCGGAGATGCTGGCTGCAGAAGGATGTGATATTGTTACCGGAACGGACAGCCTCGCTTCAAACGAAAGACTCAGTATACTCTCAGAACTTAAAACAATCCAGGAGCATTGCCCATCCATAAGCCTGACGGATCTGATAAGCTGGGCTACAATAAACGGAGCAAGAGCACTGGGTCAGGAGGATAATTACGGGATTATCGGTCCGGGGAAAAAACCGGGATTATTAATACTAGATGGAATTGATTTTAAAAATTTCAAACTTTCTGCGGGAACTTTTGTTAAAAGGTTAATGTAAGTAAAGGAGGCGCAACGGCTCAGCGGCGCAAGGGCACAGGGGCACAAGGGCATAGCCGTCAACCTAAGGAATATTATAATTACAAAAACTGCTGTAATTATTTGGAATATAACTATGTATATTTCCCCTCCTTTTTAAGGAGGGGTGGTCAGACGCAGAAATCGTCGGACTTGCAGAAATATTAATTGTCTGGCCGGGGTGGTTAATTCAATTTTTTCGTTACTTTTATTTTAATGGATAACAAACACCTTTTTACCGAAAAGGTCTCAGATAATATCTGAGAAATAATTCCATTTCCGCTGAGTCCGTTTTATAGAATCAACTAAAGTCAAAGAATCTTGAAGGAAGAAAGTTCAGAAGACAATAAAGTTCAACCACCCCGGCCGGGAAAGCAGGATTGTAATCATATTATAATCAGCAATCCCGGCCACCCCTCCTTAAAAAAAGGAGGGGAAACTTTTGTCCCCAACAACCCTTAGGTTGAGGGCTATGGGAACAAGGGTCGCTAAGGCAATATATTAATAAATGAGATGGCAACTTTTCTTTTCAATAAAATAGTATTCGGACCGGTAAAGAGCCGCAGACTCGGAGTATCTCTCGGGATAAACCTGTTGCCTGTAAACAGGAAAGTCTGCAATTTCAATTGTATCTATTGTGAATGCGGATGGACATCAAAGAATATCAATGCTGCAAAGGAACCGCTTCCCACAAGGCAGGAGGTATACGATGCTCTGGATAAAAGGCTCGCATCTATGAAATTAAAGGATCAGCCTCCGGATGTTATAACCTATGCCGGGAACGGTGAGCCAACCCTTCATCCGGAATTTCCGGGGATAATTGATGACAGTATTATGCTTCGTGACAAATATTTCCCGAAAGCCAGAATAGCTGTCCTCTCAAACTCCACATCGATCGCAAAGCCGGAGATAAGAAAAGCCCTCCTCAAGGTCGATTCAAACATCCTGAAGCTTGACTCCGCATTCGACCTTACTGTTAAGATCCATAACCAGCCAAGGGTGAATATAAAGGTTGAAGAGCTCATTAAAAACCTCGAAGGAATGAAGGGTAGTCTTATAATACAGACACTTTTTCTTCGCGGGACATTTGAGGGAAAGGTTATCGACAATACAACTCCTGAAGAGATCTCCGCCTGGCTTAATGCTGTTGAAAAAATAAGGCCGTCAGAAGTGATGATCTATACTATATCGAGGGATACTCCTGAAGGCGGTGACCTCCATAAGGTACCGCTTTCCGAACTGAACCGCATTGCATCGCTTGTTAATGAACTGGGAATAAAAACACAGGTTTCAGGCTGATATTGAAAAAAGGGGAAAATATCCTTATCTGTCCCCTGGAATGGGGCCTCGGACATGCTTCACGGATGATTCCGGTTGCCGAAAAATTGCGAGCACTGAACCACAATATTATCTTCGGGGCGGGAGAAGAACATATTGCATTTCTGAAAAATGAACTACCGGAGCTTACATGTATTTGTTTCCCCGGATTCAGACCGGCATATTCACGGTTTTTACCGCAATATATCAGACTCCTCCCCGAAATACCGGCGCTCATTTATCATATAATTTCAGAACATTTCAGACTGAAACAGATCATCCGGGAGCATCACATAGACATTGTTATCAGTGACAACCGTTTCGGCCTCTGGAATAAAAAGATCAGGACAGTTTATATAACACACCAGCCGCGTATTTCTTTCCCGCATTGTTTTTTATTCCTCGAATTCATCGGCGTATTTTTTCACCGGAAGATCATGAAAAAATACGATTTTTGTTTAATTCCGGACCTTCCTGGTGACATAAATCTCACCGGACGGTTATCTCATGGCATCAGACTCCCTGGAAATACAAGGTTCATCGGGATCTTATCAAGGTTTTCCGGACTTACTTCATCCGATGAAACACTTTCCCCGCAATCAGGCCACATTACAGTCATACTATCCGGTCCTGAACCTCAGCGTAGTATACTTGAAGAGAAACTAACAGGCATATTAAAGAAAACCGATCGTCCGGTAATCATTCTTGGAGGAAGCCCGGGCAGGCAGACCGGAAAGACATCAGCGGGCAATATAACGCGTTATGATCATGCTGACCGTGGATTAATGAAAGAAGTTATTTCAGGAAGCGGGGCAATCATTGCAAGGGCAGGGTATACTACAATAATGGAGCTGGTAAGCCTCGGCCGGAGCGCACTTCTGATACCTACTCCCGGACAGACCGAACAGGAATATTTATCCCGTTATCTTTCGGGGAAAGGATGGTTCTCATCTATTTCACAGAAGGAACTTAATGAGTCAGTTTCGTTTCCCCCCTCAAAAAAGAAATGGAATGATGAGATCGTTATGCAGAGCGGGATCCTTCTTGATAAAGCATTAAAAGAATTATCAGAAGAAGCAAAGACAGAGGCATGAACCCGTTATACCGAGCAGGAAGCCCGACCATACTTCGCCCGGGGTATGTGCTCCAAGCCATAATCTCGATGACATAACCAGTCCGGATGTAAGGATCACAAGTATCATAAGCCCTGCAAGTTGTACATGCATCCTCAGGGAAAGGATCAGGACAAGGGTAGTCAGAGCTCCGGCCCCCGTTGCATGGATCGAGATCTTGTACCAGAAATTGATAACCGTTACGGCAACGGCCAGGAAAGCCGAACTGATTATAAATAACTTTATGAAGAACGGTATGTGGAACCTGTAGATCAGATAAACGGAAAAGATATAGAAGAATGATGTTGTTATAAGGGGCATTATCCGTTCCTTTCTGTTATCCATCGTCCAGGTTGTAATAACATTCCTGAACCTGAACCATAAGATCAGCATAGCCGGTATCAGAACATTATCGACGAGTATTATGAAGAACAGGATCTTTTTCACCTGTACCGGCAGATACCCGTAGAGTGCGGGAGCCGTGAAAATTATAAGGAGTCCGTACACCGGTATAAGAAGCGGATGGAAAACAGCAGAAACTATCTGTGCCAGCCTGTCGTCGATCGATATAGTTTTTTCAGATGCCATCATATCTCTTTTCTTAACCTGGCTACCGGGATATTCAGCTGTTCGCGGTATTTTGCCACCGTCCGGCGGGCTATCTGGTAACCTTTTTCCTGGAGTATCTCTGTAAGGCGTTCATCAGTCAGAGGCCTCCTTTTCTGTTCATTATCAATACAATCCTGTAGGATTCTTTTTATTTCCCGTGTTGAAACTTCCTCCCCGCTGTCGGTCTGTAAGCCTTCCGAAAAGAAAAATTTAAGTGGGAAAATACCAAAGTGTGTCTGAATATACTTGCTGTTTGCTACCCTTGATACAGTTGAAATGTCAAGCCCCGTCATCTCCGCCACATCTTTGAGGATCATCGGCTTAAGCTTCGTTTCATCTCCATCGATAAAATATTCTTCCTGGTATTCAAGAATTGCATTCATTGTAAGAAGAAGAGTATTCTGCCTTTGTTTTATCGCATCAATAAACCATTTTGCCGAATCGATCTTCTGTTTGACGAAGAGCAGAGCATCTTTCATCTCCTTTTTATTCTCCTTATCTCTGCTGTAAGCCTGAAGCATTTCACTGTATGCCGGGCTCAGTCTCAGCTCAGGCAGGTTTTTTGAGTTCAGATGAAGATCAAAGCCTTCTTCGGAGTGTTCAAGGATGAAATCGGGAATTATAGGCTGGGCAATCTTGCTGTACGGATCGCTGTAAACCCCTCCGGGTTTCGGATTTAGTTTCAGGATCTCATCAATAGCCTGTTTCAGATCGTCCTCATTGATCGCGAGCTTTGCGATTATTTTATCATAATGTCGTTTTGAGAACTCCTCGAACTGGGTATCAATAATGTTATATGCAAGACGTGTGGCAGGCAGGGCATGATCTCTTTTTGCAAGCTGAAGGAGAAGGCACTCCCTGAGCGATCTGGCTCCCACTCCTGCAGGCTCAAGATCCTGGATTATCATTAGCACTTCTTCCAGTTCTTCAACAGTTGTTGTGAGATTCTGAAGGAAGGCCAGATCATCGACAATGTTTTCAAGCTCCCTTCTCAGATAGCCATCCTCGTCAATATTCCCAATAATGAATTCCCCTAATATCTTTTGCTTATCGGTAAGATCTCTCAGGCCCAGCTGGGATTCAAGGAATTCGTGGAATGACGATCCGGCCGAGAATGGTATCTCTGACCGCTTCTCATCATCCCTGCTCTGGTTGTTTGTCTGAAGCCTGTAATCTGGTATTTCGTCTTCCTGGATATAATCATCCAGAGTGAACTCCTCCTCATCCCTGTCTTCATCCTCATAATTCTCCTCTTCTTCCTGCTGCGACTGGATTTCCTCATCCTCCTCACCTTCCTCGAGGGCCGGGTTTTCTTCCAGTTCCTTCTTTATCCTCTGTTCTATCTGCAATGTAGGAACCTCCAGCAGCTTTATCATCTGGATCTGCTGGGGGGAAAGCTTCTGTAATAATTTTTGCTGTAATTTCTGCTTTAACATTTTTGCCCTTTGCAAACAGAAAGTTAAATATCTCTTCTAAAACTCTGCATTTTTCGGTGTCCGCGGGAAAGGTATCACATCACGGATATTCGACATTCCTGTTACAAACAGAATAAACCTTTCAAAGCCCAGACCAAAGCCGCTGTGAGGAGCAGTTCCGAATTTCCTGGTCTCAAGGTACCACCAGAGATCTTTTTCAGGAAGTTTCAGTTCACGGATCCGCGACAGCAGCTTTTCATAATCCTCTTCTCTCTGTGAACCACCGATTATCTCACCGATACCCGGGAAAAGAACATCCATTGCCCTCACAGTCTTTCCATCATCATTCTGCTTCATATAAAAAGCTTTTATAGCTTTAGGATAATCAGTAAGAATAACCGGACATTTGAAATGTTCCTCTACAAGATATCTCTCATGTTCAGCCTGAAGATCCCTTCCCCATCCGACTGCATATTCCCACTTCCTCCCGGAGTCTTCAAGTATCTTCACTGCTTCTGTATACGTCATCCGGATGAATTTGTTATTGAGAACGAAGGCAAGTCTTTCAAGAAGCCCCTTATCTATCATATTATTAAGGAACTCCAGGTCATCCTTGCAGTTTTCGAGGGCATACCTGATAAGATATTTTACAAATTCCTCGGCCAGATCCATATTGTCCTCAATGTCATAAAATGCCATTTCGGGTTCTATCATCCAGAATTCGGCAAGGTGCCTCGGGGTATTTGAATTCTCCGCGCGGAATGTAGGTCCGAAAGTATATATCTCACCTATCGCAAGCGCTCCAAGCTCGCCCTCAAGCTGCCCCGAGACGGTCAGATTTGCAGGTTTCCCGAAGAAATCACCGCTGTAATCAACCGAACCGTCTTTATTTTTCGGTACGTCAGCCAGATCAAATGTCGTTACATGGAACATTTCTCCTGCGCCTTCGGCATCGCTTCCTGTAATAATTGGCGTATGAAGGTAATAGAAACCTTTGTCGTTAAAATACTTATGAATGGCAAATGCCATTGAATGACGGATCCTCAGTACTGCTCCGAAAGTGTTTGTACGTGGACGCAGATGAGCTATCTCTCTCAGGAACTCCATCGAATGGCCTTTCTTCTGCAAAGGATATGATTCTGCATCACTTTTGCCGTAAAGCACTATTGTCTTGGCTTTTATCTCCACATTCTGACCCTGTCCCTGCGATTCTACAAGCTCCCCGGTCACTTCCAGACAGGCTCCCGTTGTAATATCCCTCATAAGACCATCATCGAACATCGATGCATCTGCAACTATCTGGATATTCTTAATTGTCGATCCGTCATTAAGAGCAATAAAAACTATATTCTTATTTCCCCTCTTTGTCCTCACCCATCCCTTTACAAGAACGTCCGACCCTGTCGCTGGTGATGACAATAATATTTTAATCTTCGTCCTTTTCATTTTAAAATTAAAACATCCCGCAAAAATAATAAAATGCTCCTTATTAAGTTTATTTTAACAAAAACAATACAGTCTGTCAGCCGGATTTGAATATTTATAAATTCTTAATACCTTTGAGTTTAAACTGAAACTCTTATTTACTATGGATGAAAATCGGAAACTTATTGTCGTTCCATGGGATTTCACCCCGGTAGCGGAAAATGCTCTTGCTCATGCAGTAAGGATTGGCCGTCAGGTTAATAACGAGGTTGCCCTTCTTCATATTGTTGAACCCGGGATAAAGCAAAAAGCAGAGGGAGAGAAGAAGTATCTGCTTCAGCGTGTTGCAGATAATGCTCACGTAAAATACGGCATTGCTGTATCATGGTTCATTGTAAAAGGAAGTATTTTTACATCGATCGCCGAATTCGTAAATGAGAAGGATGCCAACCTGGTGGTCATGGGTACACACGGGATGAAAGGTATGCAGAAGCTCACGGGAAGCTGGGCCCTGAAAGTAATTATAAAATCGAAGGTTCCTTTCATCGTTGTGCAGGATCCGCCATCCGACCTGGGTAAATTTCATAACATTGTTTTCCCTGTTGACTTCAGGAAGGAGAACAAGGAGAAGATAAAGATGGCTATCTATATGGGTAAATATTTTGATTCGAAAATACATATACTGGTCTCTGCAACATCTGATAAGAATCTCGCAAAGAAAACCAAGATCAACCTGGCTTTTGCAGTCAAATATTTCATCCAGAACAATATAGAATATGAGGTTCACGAAATCCCCAAAGGGAAACCTGCTGAAAGGACAATTGAATTTGCCCAGAAAATAAATGCTGACATGATTCTTATAATCACTACAAAGAACATCACATTTGCTGATTATGCGCTGGGCGCTTCGGAGCAACAGATCATTGCCAACAGTTCGAGGATCCCGGTATGTTGTGTAAATCCCAAGGTTAGTTTTGCCAGCAGCAGGCAGTTCATGGGAGGCTGGGGCGACTGAAAAACAGCGTCCGGAAAAATAATTCTGAGAAATGTCTATTGTAGTTCAGGAAGTCACTAAGCTTTATGGATCACAGAAAGCTCTTGACAACGTATCCTTCAGTGTAAAAACCGGGGAGATAGTTGCTTTCCTTGGTCCTAACGGAGCCGGGAAATCAACAATGATGAAAATAATAACCGGATTTATCCCTCCTTCATCAGGTTCGGTTCTGGTTAACGGCACCGAAGTATCTTCCGATGATCCTGAAATAAGAAAGAAGATCGGTTATCTTCCTGAAAATAACCCCCTCTATCCGGAAATGTATGTCAGGGAATACCTGTCATTCGTCGCCTCATTCTATAAGCCCGGCCGTTCAGCAAAAGAAAATATAGAAAATATTATCGGGCTTACCGGACTTACTCCGGAAGCAGGCAAGAAGATCGGAGCCCTGTCAAAAGGATACCGCCAGCGTGTGGGCCTCGCACAGGCTCTGATACATGATCCTGATGTGCTTATCCTGGATGAGGCAACATCCGGACTAGATCCTAATCAGATCATTGAGATCCGTAATCTGATCAAAGAGGCCGGCAGGGAAAAAACCGTACTCCTGTCAACACATATTATGCAGGAAGCAGAAGCCGTATGCGACAGGATAATCATAATCGATAAGGGTGTTATTGTTGCCGATGAGGACAAAAACACTATTTACTCGAAAATCAATCAGGGAAAACAGATAATAAAAGTAAGTTTTGACAGAAAAATCAGCGACAACGAGTTGTTAAGCATCCCCAATGTAAGTAATGCCCGTCTGACAGATAAGGACTTCTGGCTGCTTGAATCTGATTCAGCAGAAGATATCCGTCCCGCGGTATTTTCATTTGCTGTAAAAAATAACCTTACTGTACTTTCACTTCAGAAGGAAGAAAATAATCTTGAAGAAGTATTCAGACATCTTACCGGCATGTGATTTTTTTGTTTGATTTTTTTTTATTTCCTTTGCCACACAATTTCCCGGTGGAAAGATTTGTGCAGCTTGCAACCACAGAAAAAAATGCTAAAACGCGTCTATTCTGTTATTACATAGCCAC
>JAKQPD010000160.1 GCA_029564935.1 Bacteroidota bacterium | reverse complement strand
AAACCTTAAATTGCATTTGCCACCGTATTTCTGAGCCATACCGAAATCAAGACAGATTGCTTTGGCATGACCGATATGAAGATAACCGTTGGGTTCGGGAGGAAACCGGGTATGTATTCTGCCACCATTCTTTCCTTCCTTGAGATCATCAATAATAAACTGCTCAATAAAACTGACGGGCGCTTTTGATTCTTCGTTCTCCGTTATATGTTCTCCGTTCATCCTGAAAAAATTAAGATTACAAAAATAGGATGAATTTCAAGGAAAAAAAATTAACCGCAAAGATCGCAAAGAATATACGCAAAGGGCGCAAAAATTTATTTAACAAGGATTTTCTTTGAGAACTTTGCGCTTCCTTTGCGATCTTTGCGGTTAAAAAATTACTTTTACTCAGTCTTCTGTTCCGGATTAAGATACTCTTTCAGCGTATTTACATATTCAATGAATTTCTGCCTTCCGAGAGAAGTTATTGAACATAGCGTCTGAGGGTAATTATCCCTGAATTTCTTTGTCACTTCAATATACCCGGCTTCTTTCAGCTTTGTCAGCTGGATACTCAGATTACCGGCTGTTGAGCCGGTCTGTTCCTTTATATAAGTAAACTCGGCAACTTCCGCACCAATAAGAAGTGATATCACAGCAAGCCTCAGCTGTGAGTGAAGAAGGGGATCGAGATCTTTAAACTTTTTCATTATCGACCTTTCTTTTTAGCATATAACCCGGGATGAGATATCCTGTAAGCATGGCAACCGGAACTGCCAGAGCGGATATTTCATTTCCGGTAAAACGTGCTATTATAGCAAATAACCAGAAAGTGATCCCGCCAATTATAAGTGGCCTGAACTTTATAATGAAACCTGAGAGGAATGTTGGTATAGCTGCCAGTGTAAGTATATATGGAGCAACAAATTGCATTTTACCTGATAAAATAATGAACAATACCACCGCTGCTATCAGAAAGGCCATCCAGGTCCATACATAAATATTGTCAGCATAGGTATGGAATGTAGCTTTCCTGCCTTTGATGTATCCATAAATAAAGGATACAAATACTCCGGGTATCACAAAAAACCAGACAAACCATGGAGATTGGATTTCTGTAAATTTCCAGAGGAGGTACTCTGAAAGACTGCATGCAAGTATCAGCCAGCCCCAGAAGAGAAGATGAAAGCTGCTGTTGCGAATATTTACTTTCGTCTTGTTTATCATATCGGT
>JAKQPD010000136.1 GCA_029564935.1 Bacteroidota bacterium | reverse complement strand
GTCGGATCATCCGCAAATGAGTTGCTTGTATAAACTATATAAAGATCAGAAACCGGTGCAAAACGCCACTGAAACCGGATATTAGTGTTAAGATTATCAATCTGATTGTTATACTGAATGAATGTTGTAAGGAACAGGCTGTTAGTGAATGTGATATCAAGTCTCGGACCAATCAGGAAAAGCCTTGCGCTATTATAAGGTTCAGGAAGGATGATATCGTTATAGTTAGCTGCTATCGCCAGGCTCCCGTAAGGCTGAACCCTGTAATTAATAGTTCCGCTAAAATGAAGACGGGTCCCGTTATAATAGCCGCCATATGATCCTTCCAAATTATAATAAAGTAATTTACGTGTATCGGATGCAAAGGTAACACCTGTATTTTTCCAGTTATAAGAGGTTCCTGCAGGAAGCCTTTCTCCACCCGTATTTGTAGGATCAAACTCACTGCTCAGCTCCACAAATTCATCCGACAGATTGAAAGTAAGTTGATTCCTGTTTTTCCAGCCGATTGTATACAACAACTCTGTCTCCCTGTCTGTCATCCCCGAACCGGGCTCAAAGATTATCCCGAATTCAGCTCCAGGACCATGATTTAATATTTTACTTTCTGCCGGCATGTAGAAAAGATAATTTATTGCCGGGGAAATCTCATAATATCCGGTTCGTCTTATATAACCCGTTTCAGCATTAAAATCTTCACCCACCCAGGCCTGATCGAGGCTTGCTTTAAGGTATTGTGAGTTAAAAGTCAGGTTGGCACCTGCTGCAGCATCATCAGCCGATGCTCCCGGGTAAAACGACTGATGATAAAAAGCTTTTCCGGTCCAGCGGTTATCTGCATTTGCAAGGTTGAATTCAATCCCTCCCACCCTGTTATATTTCATAATTTCCTGAAGATCGTTATAACTTCCCGTAACCTGTTTATTAACCATAAATCCGACAATACTTGATCTGCTGAAAACATTTCGCTGTAGGATCGCTACTCCATAATTACTTGAAGGCATTTGTTCGTGTTCACCGGTCTGAATATCCATAAGCCCTATCCTCCACCTGTCTCCAAACCTGCCTGTTAGTCTTAATCCGGCATTAACGGGGACATTTAATCCAATACGCCGGGAAAAGAAGGGCTGAATACCGGTTTTTCCCAGGTTGGAGAATAGATCGCTGTTTTCGAGAAAGAACTGTCTCTTTTCTGGAAAAAATAATTCAAAACGATCGAGGTTTATCTGTTGTTTGTCTACTTCAACCTGGGAATAATCGGGATTGACAGTAAGGTCGAGGTTCATTGATGTCGATAAAATCATCTTGCCATCAAAACCAGCGTT
Organism: Bacteroidota bacterium; assembly: GCA_029564935.1. GTDB lineage: Bacteria > Bacteroidota > Bacteroidia > Bacteroidales > VadinHA17 > LD21. The sequence continues at coordinate 2,036 of JAKQPD010000136.1, read as the reverse complement.
CCAGTCCCATTTTGCAGTCTGGTCATTTTGTTTATCGGTAGTGATCTTTACTGTACCATAAGGTATGAGTGAAAAACGTAGCCCGGATTTTTCGAGAGGTTCATCCCATATCAGGGTACCCGTATATGGTAATGAACAATGTGGAAATTGCCGTGGCATAGGAGCCCATGCAGATTTCTCATTGTTTTTCAGATCGAGCCGCCCGAAATTTATTCCCCATTCCTTCTCTCCTCCGAAATACCTCAGACTCCTGAAAGGAATAGCACACTCCACCACCCATTTGTCATCATAGCTCTTAATTGCCGATTTCCACTTGATATCCCAGTTATAGTCAACCCTAATTCCCTGGTATTGAAGACCATCAGCCTGTGATCCGGCAGCTGTTATTCCAAATGCAAATCCATTGGTCTGATCGTTATAGGTATCTATGAAAAACATATAATTATCATTCAGATTGAAAGAAAAATCCCGTTTCATTGATTCCACAGGCCTTTTCCCGGGAGTCGGATCATAACAGATAGCTCCTATATATAAATTGTTTTTATCATAAGTCACATAGGAGACTGTCTGGGCAATGGCAAATCCTGTATCAGTAGGTGTTACCCGCTGAAACTTCCCGGTAGGCTCGGCATTAAGCCAGGGCTTTTCATCCAGAATTCCGTCAATATTTAAATGCTCATCAGTTTTTGAAATATGGATCCGGTATTTATCCCGGTTCACCGCTTTTGTCTGCGCAAAAAGAACCTGACTTACAATTACAGTAAGACTGATTATTGTAAGTAATCGTTTGTAATACATATATTTAGTTTCAATCAGACGACTATCGCCTTAAAATTGTAAAGCTGGCAAAAATTTTTCAATTCTCTCCTGTAATCTCCATAAAAGAAGAACTGGTGCATTCCGGGGAATGAAAGAACATCCTGGGTACCATCCATTTTATATTTGACCGACACCACGCATCCTCCTGATGGCGGTACGCTTAAGTTATCAACAACGGTTCCGGTTGCAAAAAGAACTTGGGATCTCTCCTTATCCGGCATAAAATCGAGTAGTGTAATCCTTTGTCCTTTCTTCCAGATTGTTCTCGGGACAGCATCACGGTTGCCATGATGATGTATAAGCTCAAAAGGTTCCGGCGGATTATTAAAACCGTTGAGACGAGTCGGGCATGAACAATGTGCACCGATCAGAGTATCATCTGAAGTATCGGCAACCGGATCCTGCTGAAATCCCGGACGATCAAACAGATATTGAATTATTATGTGTGCGGCAATAGCTCCGGTATCGGCTTCACATATTGCAGGTATACCATCATCATTCATTCTTGACCATGATATACACGGAAGACTTACATCTATATTGCCAAGGGCACCCAGGCAATCCATTGAAATTGCGTCAGCTTTCTCATCTTCAAGTATTTTTCCTGCAACCAGATAGCTTCTGATCCCGTTAATAACATCCTGACGTGTTGCCAGTCTTATATCCTTAGCTCTTTTAATGTAATCATCAGCCATCTTAATAACATCATTATTGGCGGGCATAGAATTATAGATTTCAATAAAAGTGCCTGCCGGAATATACTGAAGTTTAATTCCAGTGTCCTGAGTCAGAACAGTCTCTTTTCTTTCCTTCCCTTGTATCACGACACATTTGGAACGCTTCATTCTGGCACCGGCTTTCAGCATCTTCAGACCAAACAGCGCCTGGTTGAAATCATCTGTTGAATAGATTACACAGCCGGATTTTTCAGCAAGATTAATTGTATTGGTAGTAAATGATGTACCCAACGGTGAATAGATTATACCTGGAATCCCGGATTGAGCGGCCTTTTGTGCAGTTGGCCATGCATGGTCCTGCCTGTCGAGAAGCACTAAAAATATCCCATCAGCTTTTGCCTCCTTTGTCTGGTTGATCCATGTATCAGCTTCATCAGGAGAATAAATTGGAGTTTCTTTTAAATCCAGATCTATTCCGGATGAACTTGCGAAATTCTTTAATTCATCAGTATATTTCCTTCTGGCAGCCTCTCCGTCATA
>JAKQPD010000132.1 GCA_029564935.1 Bacteroidota bacterium | reverse complement strand
GGGCAAGAGTTGATCGCGATTCAACGGCAATACTTGCAATCAATTGACAGAGAGTATAATATAGCGGCATAAGTGCCGCTTGAAACATATAATATGACTTATCTTAGATGGGATTGGTATGCCTGATGGGCAAAAATTATGTACATATCTTCAGAGATCTGTTAGGAAAAATTGAAAATCCTGGGAAAACATTAATTTGAAAAGAAATTAAACGGAACTATCCCTGGCAAATGAAGTCGTATATATGAAATTTTTGAAAAAAGATGAGTTTTCTTTCTGACACTAAATAATGTTTTATAAAGGATTTCCCTTCGAGTACCAGCTGGATTCGAAAGATTGCGGGCCCGCTTGTCTGAAAATTATTGCCAGGTATTATGGGAAATATTATTCACTTCAGCATTTACGTGATCTTTGCGGGATAACCCGTGAGGGTGTTTCATTCCTCGATTTAAGCTATGGCGCAGAAAAGATCGGATTGCATACCCTTGCAATCAGGACAGATACCGCAAATCTGCAGTCAAAAGTGCCGTTGCCCTGCATTATCCATTGGAAAAACAGTCATTTTATTGTTGTCTGGAAGATTTCACGTACAAAAGTACATGTATCGGATCCTGCAAAAGGCCTTATAAGTTATTCAATTTCTGAATTTGCAAAGGGATGGTACAAGCAGGGAGAGGAGACGGGCGCCCTTATGGCTGTCGAGCCGATGGCCGATTTTCTTCAGCGTGATACTGAAGATAAAACGGAAAGGAAGAAAACTTTTGAAAATGTTCTTGGATATTTCAGGCCATACAGAAAGGCTTTTTCGACCATTTTTGCCGTAATGATTATTGCCACTGCCTTGCAGGGATTGCTGCCTTTCATTTCAAAAGCGGTAATAGATGTGGGAATCCAAACCCATGACATTGGATTTATCAACCTTGTCTTAATTGCAAATATCGTAATTATCTTCAGTGTCGCCATGTCGGGAGCAGTTCGCGACTGGCTGCTTCTTCATATCACTGCCCGTGTAAACATTTCATTGATTTCGGATTATCTGATTAAGCTTATGCGGCTTCCGGTTACGTTTTTTGAAAACAAACTTATCGGAGATATCCTCCAGAGAGCCCAGGATCATGAGAGAATAAGAAATTTTATCATGAACAGCTCACTGAACCTGGTTTTTTCGTCATTGACTTTTCTCGCGTTCGGGATAGTCCTGCTGATCTTCAACAAAATAATCTTCCTCTTTTTTCTTGCAGGCAGCATATTATATATAGTATGGGTAATGGCATTCCTAAGGATAAGGAAGAAACTCGACTGGGAATATTTTAACCTTGTAGCGCAAAACCAGAGTTATTGGGTCGAAACGATCGGGGCAATTCAGGATATCAGGATAAATAATTATGAAAAGCAGAAAAGATGGAAATGGGAAAATCTTCAGGTCAGAATATACAAAGTAAATCTTAAAGTGCTGAATATAACAAATGCACAGAATCTGGGGGCACAGTTTATCCAGAGCCTGAAGAACCTGGCGATAACTTTTTATTGTGCCATGGCCGTTATAAAAGGGGAAATAACCTTCGGTGTTATGATCTCCACCCAGTTCATTATAGGAATGCTTAATGCTCCGCTGACACAGTTTATCAGTTTCATTATATCAGCTCAGTACGCAAAAATCAGTTTTCTCAGGATAAATGAGATCCATCAGCTGAAGGATGAGGAAGAAGTGCTGGAGAACAACAGTTTGTCAATTACCGACAGCAGGAATATTGCACTTAGAAATGTCTCATTTCAATATTCTGTCAATTCACCTTTTGTGTTGAAGCAGTTAAATCTGACTATTCCTGAAGGTAAAACAACAGCAATAGTCGGTGGCAGCGGAAGCGGTAAATCGACTTTACTGAAGCTTCTGTTAAGGCTCTATCAGCCATCATTCGGTGATATACTTATCGGGAATATGAATATTTCAAATCTGAATCTCAGGGAATGGCGGGATAACTGCGGGGTGGTTCTGCAGGATGGTAAAATTTTTAATGATTCTATCCTGAATAACATTGTCATGGGTGATGAAGATGTCGATACTGTGAGGCTTAAGGAAGCAGTCAGAATTGCACAGATATCTTCGGAAATTGAACAGATGCCACAGGGCTACCATACAAGGGTCGGAGAGGTAGGCCGCGGACTTAGCGGCGGGCAGAAACAAAGAATACTCATAGCCCGCGCACTGTACAAGAATCCCTCTTTTCTTTTCCTTGATGAAGCCACAAATGCCCTTGATGCCGTGAATGAATATAGAATTGTGATGGCTCTCAGGGAAGCCTTCAGGAAGCGAACTGTCATAGTCATAGCTCACAGGCTGAGCACAATTATGCACGCCGATCAGATTATCGTTCTTAAAGATGGATTTATTGCTGAAGCGGGAACTCATCAGGATCTTATGAAAAGGCAGAAACATTATTTTGATCTGGTAAGTAAACAATTGGGGATACTTACCGAGAGTGGATTGATTCATAAAGAAAATCCTGTTCTTGAAAATGTTGTTTGAATGGACAAAACAGGAAAGAACGATATTGGCAGAAGTTCTGAAGAGGTTCAGGATATAATTGACCGGATGCCCGGAAGAACAGGTATTCTGGTGGTAGTAATCTTAACTGTCATGTCAGGCTTTCTTCTTTTCTTCGGATGGTTGATTGAGTACCCCGAAAAGGTTACCGGTCCGGTTTCAATTACAGCCCGCCAGGCACCGGTAAAGCTGGTTGCGAACACATCCGGGAAACTCAGGCTTCTTCTTGGAAATTCCGATACAGTTAGACAGGACTATATTTTCGCATATATTGAAAATCCGGCTTCCCCTGAAGATGTATTAAAAATAAGTGAATACCTGGAGAAACATGATCCTGACACACTGTTCTCTGATCCTTTTTTCCCTGATGATCCGGCTGTGATGTCGCTGGGAGAATTGAACAATGTTTTTTATGGATTTCTGAATAATCTTGAAAAGATCAGACAGTACAATGAAGGGAAACCATACGAAAGAAAGACAGAGAGTCTCGTTTTATTGCTTAGATCGCAGTTAAAGCTTGAAGAATATTATAAGGAACAGCTTTCAACGAAGGGCAGGACGCTTCAGATTGCAGGTAAGAATGTCCGGCGCGATAGTCTTTTATACAGATCGTCAGCTATTGCCGAGCAGGATATTGACCGTTCTTCAATAAATTACCTGGGAGTTCTGGAGAGCAGCCAGAAGATGGAGGAGGATCATACCAGTCTGAGGATGCAGATTGATGATACCCGGCATAAGCTTCAGATGCTTTCACTTGAAAAAAGTGAGGTGGAGCAGAAGCTGAGGATTGATCTGCTGACAAGTTATAATGAATTGTCTGCCGGTATCAGGATGTGGAAGCTCAAATATACTTTTTCAAGTCCGATTGACGGTATCCTGGAGTATCTGAATTTCTGGCGGGAAAATGATTATGTGGCAGCCGGGACGGATTTATTTTCCGTTTTACCGGGTGATAATCCAATCTTCGGACAGGTTTATCTCCCGGCTCAGGGTGCAGGTAAAGTAACTACCGGTCAGGATGTTATCATCAAGCTTGATAATTATCCTTATATAGAATATGGGTCAATAAGAGGCAGGGTAAGAACCATCTCGAATATAGCCAATCCGGTCAGAGAACCAGGAATTCAGGGGGCAATAAATACCTATATGATAATAGTTGACCTGCCGGATCAGCTAACAACAAACTATGGTGTAAAGCTTGATTTCAACTATGAGATAAGAGGTGTTGCCGATATCCTGACCAGGAAAAGAAAATTAATAGTTCGGCTGTTCGATAATCTGAGATATATCGCCAGTAATAAATAAATGGAATCTATATTATGGCAGCAAAAGAAATTTGCTGCCATAATATAGAATATGATAGATCAAGATAAAATTACACAGGAGTGGATAAACCGGATCTCAAAAGAGGACCGAAATACTGATAAAATACTAGTAGAAAAAGTAATTCGTGCACTTTTACTGGTAGAATACTAAATGGTTTTCTAAATAGTGTCAGAAAGAAAACTCATCTTTTTTCAAAAATTTTATGCAAGCGACTTCATTTGCCAGGGATAGTTCCGTTTAATTTCTTTTCAAATTAATGTTTTTTTTAACGACGGCATAAACTGATACCACTTACCGGTAAAAAATGATACCACCCTTTTAATGGGATTAAAAATCAGTAATCTTTCGGTTTTAGAAAGATTACAGTAATGATCTCAACATTTATCTGTTCTCATTGTGGCAA
>JAKQPD010000126.1 GCA_029564935.1 Bacteroidota bacterium | reverse complement strand
ATGGCTGATTTACAAACGAATTACTTGGGATTGGAACTTAAGAATCCGGTGATAGTCGGAGCATCCAATCTTACCCTGAAAACGGAGAATCTTCAGAAGATTGAAAAAGCAGGTGCCGCAGCTGTAGTTTACAAATCACTTTTCGAAGAGCAGGTACATCTGGAAAATCTTGAATTACATGAGATGAGGACAGAATATGAAGAGCGTAATGCTGAAATGGTTACTTTATTTCCCGACTCCAAATCGGATCTTTCTTATCCGGGATATCATTTACTGAATCTCAAACGTGCAAAGGAAACCCTTTCAATACCGGTAATAGCAAGCCTCAATGCAGTATATGATGAGTCCTGGGTAGAGTATGCCTTAAAGATAGAGGAAACCGGGGTAGATGCAATTGAGCTGAATTTTTATACTGTTCCGGAGAAGAAAGAAAAGGAGTACGGTGAAATTGAACAGAAACAGATAAAGATCCTTAATGCTGTTAAGTCGGCAGTTAAAATCCCTGTTTCCGTAAAGCTGAGCCCATATTATACAAATCCAGTGAGGCTCATCTCTGATCTTGACAAACAAGGTGTCGACGGATTTGTATTATTTAACCGGCTCTTCCAGCCCGATATTGACATTTATGAACAGACGCACCGCTTCCCGTATAATCTTAGTAACCCGGAAGATAAGCGTCTTCCTCTGCGTTTTGCGGGGTTGCTTTATGGCAATATCAGGGCATCATTATGTGCAAACTCCGGAATTTTCAACGGGGAAGATGTAGTCAAATTGCTATTGGCAGGGGCTGACTGTGTTCAGATTGTAAGTACAGTATATCTTAACCAGATAGATGTCATTGGTAAGATACTCCTGGAGATCGGGGAATGGATGGATTCCAACAAGTACAATTCAATCGGGGAATTCAGAGGGAAACTTTCGCGAAAAAATTCCGGCAACGAGACTCCCTTTAATCGTACTCAGTATATTGATTTTCAAATGAGCACTAAAGAAATACTGAAGAAATACAGAGCCATTCATTGATGCAGGGTGAAGAAGCATAGTTGTCATTAGCGGAAGTTTTGGGGATAAAAGTTTCCTTCCGCTTTGGAGGGTTGTGGCCAGACCACAAATTCATCTTGTATGCAGAAAAATAAACTGGAAAGGGCCAGGAGAAATAATCCATAACCTTTTATTATTTTTGATCTGATTAATTCATTCCCTTATGGATAATCAGGTTGTAATGCTGCTTGTTGTGGTGATTTATCTTGTCTTATGTAACCTTTTGGCTTTATACCAGGGCAGGAAGGTAAAGACGGGATCAGATTATGCTATTGCAGGACGGAAGTTGCCGGGCTGGGCTGCCGCATTGTCCGAAAGATCGGCAGGGGAGTCGTCGTGGGCATTGCTCGGACTTCCAGGAGCAGCTTATGCAACCGGACTTACCGAGATATGGACTGCCATCGGCTGTGTTGCGGGTATTATTACAGCATGGATTTTCCTGGCATGGCGACTGAGGGATGAAGCTGAAAAGTATAATGTTTCAACATTTACTGAATACCTTGAAGCTAAGCATGGTAAACCGGGAAGAACCCTCCGGACCATCTCAAGCCTGGTAATAGTATTCTTTTTCTTCTTTTATATAGGCGCACAGTTCCTGGGTGGAGGCAAGACCTTTTATATACTGTTTGGATTAAAACCTGTATACGGTGTGATAATAACCGCGGCTGTAATAATTCCATATGCAGTTTACGGAGGTTTCAGGAGTGTGGTATATATGGATGTTATTCAGGCTATCCTGATGATAATCACACTTATTGCAGGTCCAGTAGTTGGAATTATTTATTTAATGAATAATCCGGATGTCTTTGCTTCAGGAATTCCGCAGGCTCTTGTAAAATCGGGTGAGACCTACACTTCCCTCACAGGCGCGGTTAAGGGTTTCGGGGCAGGACTGATAATCACCGGAGGTTTCAGCTGGTTTTTCGGATATCTTGGAGGACTGCCCCAGCTTAGTGTCAGGTTCATGGCTATCAAAGATGCAAAACAGGCAGGGATAGCAAGGAATATCGGTATCATCTGGACAATAATTGCATATATCGGAGCTCTTTCGATCGGTTGGATCGGGCTGGCACTGTTCGGACCCACCGGGCTGAACGATCCTGAATATGTAATGCCCAGCGTGATGTTGAAGTTATTTCCCCCTGTACTTGCAGCGCTTCTGATTACCGGAGCTGTTGCTGCAATGATATCAACAGCCGATTCACTTCTGATATTATCGGCCACAGAATTATCGGAAAGCATATTAAAGAGGAGAGAGTTGCCTGGAGTAGCAGTGGATCATTCCCGGACCCTGAGAAAACAGCGTATAACAACAGCAGTGGTGGCACTGGTTGCTATTGCACTTTCATATATTTCACCGTCAAAACTGATATTTACAATTGTAAGCTATGTATGGGCAGGTATCGGATGCACTTTTTCTGTGGTGATCCTTTTTACACTCTTCTGGAAAAGATACCATGGCAGAGCTGCTATTGTAACAGTAATCTCGGGGCTCCTGTTCACAATATTCTGGATAAGCGGCGGGTATGAGCAGAATTACAGGGTCACACAGAACAAGACTGACCTGCTGGTCAGTCAGCAGATCATTCAGCACGATGATGCAGTTAAGATTATGGAACTGGACAAGTTAAAATTCATCAGCGCAGCAAAACTGGAAAAAGCGATCATTGAAAAAGTCGACATGAAAGGAAAGGAAAATACTCTTCCGGTAATATCATCATCATTCATTTCAAAAGGCATTCCGGCACGGCTCATGACCTTCATGTTCACTTTAATGGTTGCTGTTCTATCAACTTTTATAATTCCTCCATCAGGCTATAAGAACAGATAGCCAGGCACTCCTGACATGGCAGATAACCAACCTGTTATTTACAGCTTAATAGCCTGCTTGCTGACATACAGCGATAAATTTGCTAACTTTATGTTTTCCATTTCAGCATCAGTTATAACCTTCACAAAACGTAATAAAATACATAGATGAAACTACTGATCAGCAATCCATTCTTAAACCTGTATCTGGGTATTATGATTTGTACTTCATGTGCAAACAGAGCTACCGGTTACGGACCGGATATTTATGTGCCGGATACTACATTCAAAGTGGTCGGATATCTTTCCAACGGCAATTTTGACAAGCTTGACCTGATTGAGCTTGATAAACTGACTTATCTGAATCTTGCTTTCGCCAACCCTGATGCTGAAGGGAATCTTATTGCCGACGGGAAGGCTGATATCCGGCCGGTTGTCATGAGAGGTCATGATCTGAACCTTAAAGTATTCATTTCTCTGGCAGGAGGAGGAAGACCGGATACTGTCATTTGGAAAAATCTGTTACTTCCTGAAAACAGATCTGCTTTTATAAAAAAGATACTGGACTATACTGAAGTGAATGATCTTGACGGCGTTGATGTTGATATAGAATGGAATCTGTTGCCTTATCTTGGAGATACATATAATCCTTTTGTTGTTGAGCTGAAGGAAGCGCTTCATTCCAGGGGAAAAGGGATTACCTCGGCTCTCGGGGCTACTGATCTGCACAAAGCCGTAGGACAGGAAGCCCTTGATGCATATGATTTTATAAACGTAATGGTTTATGATAAAACCGGGATCTGGAGGCCGGATGATATTGGGCCGCATTCACCTTATTCTTATGCGGAGGAAGCGATCAGGTTCTGGACGGAAGAAAAGAAAATTCCCGCTGACAGGATAACTCTTGGCGTACCTTTCTATGGATTTGACTTTGAACCCCCGGCCAGGTATATTTCCTATAAGGCAATTTTAAAGGAAAACACTTTGTTTGCTTATCAGGATTCAATCGGCAGAAGATATTATTATAACGGGATCCCCACCATGGTAAAAAAGACCATTCTGGCAAAGAATAACCTGGGGGGAATAATGATATGGGAAATTGCATCTGATACTACGGGTGATCTCTCTCTGCTTCGTGCCCTGAGCCAGACCCTTGATGCCGGGGACTGTCCGGTGATCACATTTTACAGGGATGAAGACGGGGATGGATTTGGAGATCCGGCCAGGCCTTGTCAGGCATGCACTGCACCGCAGGGTTATGTGGCCAATATGGATGATACAGATGATTCAAATTCAAAAGTACATCCGTAATCATCCTGCACTTGAGAATCGGCTATATACATTTTTTATTTATCTTCAATGAACAATCCGTCTCCTGATCAGTTATTTAATAAAATAACCCGGATATGACAGCCAGACAGTTTGATTGGGGCTCTTTTGCCAGAGCGGCATTTTGTTGTCAACCGCAAGGCTGACAGCCTCATTCCATTTCAGAACAACGGAATTGTCATAGGACTTTATCATGCCGTTATTGGCAAAGCTGCGCTCTGTAAAATCAGGCCTCAGATTATGGTCCTGGAACTGGTCTTTTCTTTCGCAGGCAATCATTGTGACTACCCCGGCGAAAGCGATACTTAATAATCTTAATTGCTTTTTCATAATACTTTTATTTTATAGTTTATGAATACAATATTAATGGATCTTAATATCCTAAATATATTCTGATGACAATTAAATATGTTCAGTCGACAGACGACTTAATTGAGTAGACGAAGGGGAAGATCTGTGAATAAATAAGATGGTTGGTGAAGTGCCAGGCATTCAGTCCCACACAAAACGCCAGTTGCCGTCGGGTTGTCTTTTCCAGATTTTATTCTGAAATTCACTTTCTTTGCTTTATAATGATAGTAATTTTACTATCTTTGAAAGGAAAAATTATTAACCGGATAGATTTGAAACGCTATAAGGTTGGTGAGGTTCTAAAAATGCTTAAAGATGACAACTGGTATCTCGTAACTCAAAAAGGAAGTCACAGACAGTTTAAGCATAATATTAAGCGTGGCAGGATAACAATTAGCGGCAAGCCCAGCGATACCTTGTCACAGTTTTTGTTGAATAATATTTTTAAACAGGCAGGATGGAAATGATACAATGGGAAATTTCAAGGTTATGCAAACAATTACAGTAAATATTGATTGGGAAGAAAATTACGGAGCATACAGCGAAGAAGTAGCTGGCTGCGCGGCAACTCACAAAACTCTGGAAGGTGTAAAAAAAGCTTATTTAGAAGCTCTCGAATTCCATCTGGAGGGATTGCGTGCAGATGGTGACGAAATTCCATCGGTACTGCAGACCAAATACAGACTTGAATTTGTTCTTAATGTAAGAGCTTTACTTCATTATTTTGACGGGTTACTTACTCGTTCCGCACTATCACGCGTAACGGGCATAAATGAACGTCAGTTGGGTCATTATATTACCGGGCACCGTAAACCGCGACCGGAACAGCGCAAAAAAATTGTAGAAGGTCTTCACCGTATTGGCAAAGAAATTACCTCCGTTGTATAGCAGGAAAAGAACATTTACGATTGATCTTATTTTCTTAATGGGAATCAAACCGGTCAGTCCCAGACAAAACGCCAGTTACCATCCGCCTGTCTTTTCCAGACTGTATGGAAGATTCCGTGTGATTCGGTAATCCTGCCTGTGCTGTCGTGCACCATATGCGTGTATTTTCCCCAGGTATATCCCAGATCACCCGATACATCGACATGATAAGGACACTTTTAATTCGATTTGACAAATTCTTCCGGTTCAATGTCTGCTTGTTTAAGAATTGCTCTCAGAGTCCCTTCCGGCATATCACCTGAATGATTTGGAATTGTAGTATATTTCTTTGTGTTTGGGTTATGCCAGATTTCATGACTTCCGGCTGCTTGTCTGTAAAATTCAAAACCGAAACGTTTGAGAATTTTAATAATTTCTCTGTATCGGTAACCGGATAACTTTCCCATTTAGATTCCTACTACAAGAGGATAATCGAAATTGTCCTGAACGATTTTCAGATTAGGAATTTGTTCTTCCTGAGCTTCAATCAGTTTCTTGGCGACATCTCTGGCAATTTCAATGGTCTCAGCTATAGTTCTTCCCTGGGCAACAAGTCCCTGAATATTATCTGAAGTGGCTAAATAAAGTCCTTCTGGTAATTTCTCTATATGAAGTATTATGATGCGTTCCATGCTCCTTCAGCTTTTATACAAAGATAATTATAATTTCTGTTGTATCAGGTTGCCCTCAGGTTCTGTAATTATTAAACTCCTGCAGAGCAGTTCTTGTGTAAACTTCCTGATCATTTTCTTGCAGATCCGGGTAATAGTCACACTGTAAAGGCTTAGGGCAAAGTCCCTGTTCAAATTTGGAACGAATTACATCGCCAGCTTGCTTATTAGAAACGAAAAGGATAAAATTTTTCAAAGGAGTTAAGATTTTCCAGAAATTAGTAAGACTTTACAACTATTTATGGGGCATTGTACAATTGGTATGCAGTGAACACCGGTAAACTGTGCCCGGTGGGCTGGCGTGTGCCAAACGACAGTGAATGGACCGATCTAACAGACTACCTCGGGGGTGAAGCTGTTGCAGGAGGCAAGCTTAAAGAAACAGGAACAATCCATTGGTTAAGCTCGACGGCCATATCTACCAACGAAACCGGATTTACTGCCCTGCCGGGAGGCTTTCGTCTCTCCAACGGGAATTTTTCATACCTTCGTTACAGTGGTAATTGGTGGACTTCTACGGTAGCAGATAATGGATTTTCCGCCAGATTCAGAACAGTGTCACATGGAACATCAGAAATCACCAAGGGATGGAACTCACTGCCGATAGGCTTTTCTGTTCGCTGTGTAAGGGATTAGAAGGGTAAAAATCTACAGGCGGAATTCCCGTGTTAACCTTTTCATATAAGCCATGTTAAGAAATTTCTTTGCCAGCACTTTTCGCAATATGAAGAAACAAAGCGGATAAGTATTACTGAATGTGGCAGGCCTTGCCATCGGACTCACAAGCTTCCTTTTAATCACACTCTATGTCATTCATGAACTAAGCTACGACAGGTTTCATAAAAACTATGAGAACATATACAGGATGGAAGGTTTTGCTGATAAGGCAGTAATAAGTCCGTTTATTTATTTTCTGGTTACTGGAATGGTTCTATTAATCGGATTCCTGTCAACAAGTTACCAGACAGTAAAAGCGGCCAGCCAAAATCCGGCAGATGCTTTGAGGATTGAATAAAGGAACTGACAGATCCCTGTTTATGTTTTAGGGCAGAATTCAAAAGGCACCATTTCTTTATTTTCATCATTTC
>JAKQPD010000112.1 GCA_029564935.1 Bacteroidota bacterium | reverse complement strand
ATCGGATTTCCTTCAATTTTTATTTTGTAACCCAGTTTATGTACCAGTTCCCGGACAACAGCCACCTGCTGAAAATCCTTCATTCCGAAAAATGCAATGTCGGGTTTCACTATATCGAAAAGCCTTGACACAACTCTCCCTACACCATCGAAATGTCCCGGCCTGTGCAGCGCCTCCATAACCTTACCTGCATTCCCGAAATCGAACTTCCTGTTATCAGGGACGGGATAGATCTCATCATCACCGGGAATAAAAACAATATCATTTTCCCGCAGTACATCACCAAGGAGTCTGAGGTCGGAACTGATTGTCCTGGGATAGTTTTTAAGATCTTCCCTGTCGTTGAACTGGGCCGGATTAACATAGATGCTCACTACCACCAGGGGGCACTTTTTTATTGCGTTTCTCACAAGGGAAATATGTCCCTGGTGCAATGCTCCCATCGTCGGAACAAAACCTGATGGTTTTAGACCGGCGCATGCCAGCGCTTCCCGGATCTCTTTTACAGTATAAACTGTTTTCATTTTTTACGGATATGGGGCAAAGCTAACTGGAAAATTATTAAGAATAAAAGGGGTTTGATGTAAAATTCATGTAATTACCTTATTATCATTATGTCAATTTTTATTATTATCTTTGCAGCTTATCACCCATTGGAATTTTGAGGCAGGAGAATGGAAAGCAGGAAGGTATTATTCATTTCACAGGAGATTACACCATACTTAGCTGAAAACAGGTTATCAAAGATCGGAAGATACCTGCCCCAGGGCATTCAGGAAAGAGGCAAGGAGATCCGGACATTTATGCCGCGGTATGGTTGTATCAATGAGCGCAGGAATCAGCTTCATGAGGTAATAAGATTATCCGGGATGAATCTTATCATTGATGATACGGATCATCCGCTTATTATCAAGGTAGCCTCTATTCAGAGCGCAAGAATGCAGGTTTATTTCATCGATAACGAGGACTACTTCCAGAGAAAGTTCATGGTAACTGATGCAACGGGGAAGGAGTTTGAGGATAACGATGAAAGAGCCCTGTTCTTTGCACGGGGTGTTATTGAAACTGTGAAAAAATTACGCTGGGCGCCGGATATTGTCCATTGTCATGGATGGATGTCTGCACTTGTACCGGTTTACCTGCGCAGCGTATATGCCGATGATCCGCTGTTCCATAATTATAAAATTATCTATTCGGTCTACAATAATGACTTTAAAACTGCGTTTAGATCATCATTCGCCGATAAACTTAGATATGACGGGATAGACGGGGAGAACCTTAAGCTGGTTAAGAACCCTGACTTTATAAATGTATCGAAACTGGCAATAAAATACTCCGACGGGATCATCATCGGAAGTGATAAAATAAATGAAGAACTTTACAAATTTCTGAAAACAGTCAAAAAACCTATTCTCCCTTTTCAGGATGAATCACAATATATTGATGCCTATAATGACTTTTATGACACGATGCTATCATAACTCTCTCCCTTTCCGGAGATCATTTCACAATAATATTTTAAAAATACTTGCACAGGCCCTCTTTGCGGGCATTGTTTTAGTAATGGCAGCCTGTGAGGAGGATCCGTCAAAGATCGGAAGGAAAATACTTCCCGGTTCTGATTTTGTAAATATTGAATCGACAGATACAATTACGGTCAGATCCTATACAATGTTCAGCGATTCGATTGAATCGGATAATCCCTCAACATCATATCTTGGGCAGCTTTACGATCCGTATTTCGGTACCATTACCGCTGAATTCGTTTCCCAGCTGAGGCTTGGCTCGGAGTGGAATTTTGATAATTATGTCATTGATTCAATAAAGCTTTACCTCGAATTCAAGACCGTAACCGGGAATGTAAATAAGCCGCAGTACCTGTCGTTCTCGAGAATTGCTAAACAGATATATACGGATGCAGTCTATTATTCAAATGAGGATGTTCCGCTTACAGGATTTAAAATTGAAAATATCCTTCTGCCCAAACTGAAGGCAGATACAATAAATGACATTGAAATTGATATTCCGCTGGTCTTCGGCGATACGATCACCAGGGATACATCGATGCTTTTCCATCATACAACAAAACCCGATTTCAGGTCATATTTCAAAGGGTTGCTGTTCGAGATTACATCCCCCGAAGATCCTGTATTTGTTTCATTAAGCGTTGATCCTCCCGGCACTTATGAAACATATATGAACTATTTTATAATCTTCCTTCATGATGACGCCGGTTCGCCGAAGGAGTATTACCTGATCCTTGATGCTTTCAGCCGGAATGCCGCTTTCAACATTTTCAAACACGATTACAGTACAGCTCAACCCGATAAAAAAATAAGACATATAAATGACGGGTATGCCGATACGCTTAGTTATGCCCAGATAATGAACGGTCTGCATACAAGGTTGATGATCCCGGGTATTAAGGATATAAAGGATAATCCTGAAATGAGAAATATTTCAGTCAACAGGGCAAGGATCATTTTACCTGTACATTATGACGGGTCACTTTATAAACCATCAACATTGCCCGGCCAGCTCTACCTGAGATATCTGACGACCACCGGCAAAAAGTTCATTGTACCTGACTGGTCCATAAGCTCATCATTCTATGATGGTTCCCCGGATACTGTGAATAATGTCTACAATATAAATATTGCAACCTGGATGCAGAATTATCTCGAGAATAACTCGGATACTCTCACCACGAACTTCGAACTTTTCCTGGTTCCATCTTCAGCAAACAATGTAATTTTAAAGGCAAATAACAGCCATACACCTGTAAAATTTGAATTTACCTACACGACATTTTAGGAAATCCGGCTGAAATTAGTAAATTAGTGCCCTGAAAGTCAGTGGTAATATACATATTTTATGTGTGGAATTGTTGGTTATATCGGTTCCAGGCCTGCAATTGGTATAATCCTTCATTCGGGAGTGATAACCGGATGGCTTCACTATGTTCTTGAAGTACCGGAGACTCTGCCTGCTTTTTCCGGTTTGCTTGCGGTGATACCCCTGCAGCTTTTGTCGTACCATATTGCCGTTCTCAGAGGCTGTGATGTAGATCAGCCGAGGAACCTTGCCAAATCAGTTACCGTGGAATAAACAATTAACAACCTGTAATATGAGCCAGTCGATTAAATATCGTAATCTGTCGGATTCTGAGATCGGAATATTAAAAGCCGCCGGCTGCCGCTGTGATGAGTGGAACAGGGTGAAGGTCACCGGAGGATTCGATCCCACCCGGTGTGCAAATGTTACATTTTCGGGAGATATAAAGCTCGGGGAATTCATTAAGACATTTACAGATGAATCGGGTGTCAGTACAAGAAGCGGGATCTCAAATGCCCACCTGCATAACTGCACAGTAGGATCAAATGTACTGATCGGGAATATAGGTGATTATATTGCAAATTATATTATTGAAGATGAGGTTGTCGTTAAGAACTGCGGAAAGATCCGTACACAGGGGAAACCCACCTTTGGGAACGGAACTGAAGTAGCCGTACTTAATGAAACAGGAGGTAGATCGGTAAGGATCTGGGACAGGCTTTCTGCCCATGAAGCATATATAATTGCTCTTTACAGGCACCGCGATAAGGCTATTGCCAGGCTTGAAGAGATGATCAGAGATTATTCCGCAACTGTAAGTTCCTCATGCGGAACAATCGGGAGGAATACAAAGATCATTAACAGCCGTGATATAAGGAATGTAAAATTCGGTCCCTCTTGCCGGATCGACGGGGTTATCAGGCTTAATGAAGGATCTGTGAACAGCTGCAAGGATGATCCGGTATTTATCGGTCCGGGTGTTATAATGGATCATTTTATAGTTTGTTCGGGCTCAATAGTTACCGATTCAACTCTCGTCGATAAGTGTTTTATTGGCCAGGGTTGCGTGCTTGGGAAACACTACAGCGCCGAGAATTCGCTCTTTTTTGCCAATTGTGCGGGATTTCACGGTGAAGCCTGCTCCATTTTTGCAGGGCCATATACGGTCACCCATCACAAGTCAACCCTTCTTATAGCCGGGATCTTTTCATTCATGAACGCTGGAAGCGGATCAAACCAGAGTAACCACATGTACAAACTGGGTCCCATTCACCAGGGAATAATGGAAAGAGGATCAAAGACCACCAGCGATTCATACGTGCTCTGGCCTGCACGTATCGGACCATTCACCCTTGTCATGGGAAGGCATTATAAGAATATGGATACTTCATCACTTCCTTTTTCATACCTGATTGAAAGCAATGATGAAAGTATACTGGTTCCCGGGATAAACCTGAGAAGCGTGGGAACAATAAGGGATGCACAGAAATGGCCAAAACGGGACAGGAGGAAAGATCCGGTGCTTATTGACCAGGTAAACTTCAACCTGCTCAGCCCTTATACAATCAGGAAAATGTTCGAGGGACGGGAACTGCTGAGAAAGATAAAATCCGTCGCAGGAGCCGTTTCGGCATCTTATTCCTATAATAATATGCTGATCAAAGGTCCTTCACTTGAAAGGGGGATCGAGATGTACCAGATGGGAATAGACAAGTTTCTCGGGAACTCGCTGATTAACAGACTTGAAAATTTGCAGCTTAAGACGAACGGTGATCTTCAGAAGAGGCTCGTTCCGGGTAAAAATACAGGAGATGGTGAATGGGTCGATCTGGCGGGGCTGATAGCTCCCGAAAGAGAAGTTAACAGGCTTCTCGATGATATCGAATCCGGGAAATTAGCTTCGCTTAACGGTATTGAGAAAAGATTTGCAGAGATGCACAAATCATATTATAACTGGGAATGGACCTGGGCATGCGAAAGGCTGGAAAAGGAAGTCGGCAAGCCTGTCAGAAGGTTCACAAGCGACGATGTTATCAGTATGGTGGAAAAGTGGAAAAAGAGTGTTGTGACCCTCGATAAAATGCTTTATGAGGATGCCAGGAAAGAATTTACGCTTTCATCAATGACCGGGTTCGGCATAGATGGTGGAGAAGAAGTGAAGAAACGTGATTTTGAGCAGGTCAGGGGAGATTTTGAATCAAACAGTGTAGTTTCGGCAATCCAGGATCATATAAAACAAAAAACCGCTCTGGGAGATGAACTCATAGAGCGGATAAGTAAGATCAGATAATCATATTTTATCTTCCGGAGTACATCGAATCGTAATATCTTTCGTAATCACCCGAGATAATATTCTCAAGCCAGGCCGAATTTGAAAGGTACCAGTCTACAGTCTTTTCAAGTCCTGCCTCAAAATCCGGAATGGGTTTCCATCCCAGTTCTTCCTGCAACCTCGATGAATCGATCGAATATCTCAGATCATGTCCGGGACGGTCTTTAACAAATGTAATGAGCTTTTGAGATGTGCCTTCGGGACGGCCAAGCTTCTTATCCATTATCCTGCAAAGAAGGTTTATCAGATCAATGTTCCGCCACTCGTTGTTTCCTCCTATATTATATGTATCACCCGTAATGCCTTTGTGATAGATCAGGTCAATTGCAGCTGCATGGTCCTCAACATACAGCCAGTCACGGATATTTTCGCCTTTCCCGTAAACCGGTACCGGACGGCTGTTTTTTATGTTGTTTATTGCAAGAGGTATCAGTTTTTCGGGGAACTGGTTTGGTCCGTAATTATTCGAACAGTTTGAAATTATGGTTGGTAGTCCAAAAGTGTGGTGATAAGCTCTTACCATGTGGTCGGAGCTTGCTTTAGAGGCGGAATAAGGGCTTCTGGGATCATATGGTGTCTCCTCGGTGAATTTACCTTCGCTTCCGAGCGAACCGTAGACTTCATCGGTGGAGATATGGTAAAAAAGCTTTTCCCTGAAATCACCCTGCCAGCTGTGAAGAGCTGTGTTCAGGAGGTTGACCGTTCCCACAATATTTGTAAAAACAAATTCATCAGGACCGGTTATTGACCTGTCGACATGTGATTCGGCTGCCAGATGAATAACCCCGTCGAAGACATAATTCCGGAACAGGTCCTGTATTGCCTGTTTGTTAACTATATCTATTTTCGTAAATACATAATTCGGCTTTGCCTCGATATCTTTCAGGTTCTCAAGATTACCTGCATAGGTAAGCTTGTCAGCGTTGACAATAAGATAATCGGGATAGTTTTTTACGAAGCGTCTTACCACATGTGAACCTATGAATCCGGCACCGCCGGTAACCAGAATTGTCTTTCTCCTGTTCATATTTCTTATTTCTTTCTGATATTCTTTTCCCATTCCCATGCGGTTCTCATGCACTCCTCGAGAGTGCTGAGAGCTTTCCATCCGAGCTCCCTGTTGGCAAGGCCCGGATCGGCCCAAATCTTCTCAATATCCCCGGGCCTTCTTCCGGTAATACGGTATCTGAGCTTTATCCCGGTGGCTTTTTCAAAAGCATGAATGGCTTCCAGGACAGACACTCCCCTGCCTGTTCCAAGGTTAAAAACCTCGTACCTTTTTTTATTTCTCTTTCCGATAAGTCTTTCTACTGCTATCACGTGGGCTTTTGCAAGGTCCACAACGTGGAGATAATCCCTTATACACGATCCGTCGGGGGTGTCATAATCGTTACCGTAGACTTTAAGCTCATCCCTGAGTCCATAGGCGGTCTGTGTTATATAGGGGACCAGGTTTTCCGGAATACCCCTGGGCAGCTCACCGATAAGTGCCGAAGGAT
Source organism: Bacteroidota bacterium (assembly GCA_029564935.1). GTDB lineage: Bacteria > Bacteroidota > Bacteroidia > Bacteroidales > VadinHA17 > LD21. The sequence goes on along the minus strand of JAKQPD010000112.1, from coordinate 14,338 downwards.
GAGCCCCGATAGGGTTGAAATACCTCAATGAAATTGCACTGATCTTTTCTTCGGCAAAGACTGTATCCCTTATGATCTCCTCACCGATCTGTTTTGTATTGCCATAGGGTGATACGGCGGGCTGAATGGGAGCATCCTCCGTAACAGGCAGCTTTTCCGGCTGTCCGTATACGGTACATGATGAGGAGAATACTAAACCTGGAATATCGAAGGATCTCATAGAATCAAGCAGGTTCATCAGTGAGACAAGGTTATTCCTGTAATATTTAAGAGGCTTGTTTACCGATTCCCCGACAGCTTTATAGGCGGCAAAATGAATAATGGCATCGATATTCCTGTGTCTGCCGAAGCAATCCTGGAGCTTTTCCCTGTCGCAAAGATCAAATATCTCAAGTTCAGGTGTGGTACCGGTTATCTCTGCTATCCTGCCGGTCACTTCTTTCTCTGAGTTATACAGGTTATCGATCAGGATGACCTCATAACCCTCATTTATAAGTTCGACGGCAGTGTGTGAACCTATGTAACCTGTTCCCCCTGTGACTATAATTCTTTTTTTCATCGGATAAAATTATAAACTGACCTGAATTCAGGCTGTCAGATCTCTTTAAGGATAGGATGATAATTACCCTGTAATCCTATCGGTCTTGCATTCCTGATTGTGTATGCTGTTATAACGGATTGTCTTGCCTGGTCGAGACCGAAGCCCCTTCCCGCGATTATTTCCCTGTATGTTGCAGTGTGGAGTTCGGTAAATCCTTCGCTGAACTCAACCTCTTCGCCTTCCACGGTAACCGACCTGAATGTTCTTTGTCCTTTTTCTTTTGCTTCGGCCGGGATATCTTTATAGTCGAGGCTCAGGAACCATCTTACCCTGGCATTTTTAAGCTCCAGGTAACCTCCGGCTTTATTATATTCCGAGATATTTACCACATTGTTCTTCACTTCCCCGAAGATCCATCCCAGCATATCGAAGAAATGGATTCCGATATTTGTGGCAACGCCTCCCGATTTCTGAATGTCGCCTTTCCAGGAAATGTAGTACCAGTTGCCGCGGCTTGTTATATATGTGAGGTCGACGTCATAGACCTTGTCTTTCGGACCGTTAAGTATCTTTTCTCTCAGTTCGGCTATTTTCGGGTGGAGACGTAATTGTAATACGGTATTTATCTTATGTCCCGTCTCATTTTCAATAACCTGAAGGGCATCCACATTCCATGGATTAAGTACTATTGGTTTCTCGCAGATCGCATCGGCACCATGTCTCAGTGCAAACCTTATATGTGAATCGTGAAGGTAATTAGGCGAGCAGATGCTTACATAATCGATCCTGGTCCCTGATCTTTTAAGTTTATCGAAATGTCTGTCGAAGCGTTCAAATTCAACAAAAAAATCACTCTGGGGAAAATAACTGTCGAGCAGGCCCACACTGTCGAAAGGATCGAGTGTTGCAAGAAGGATATTGCCTGTCTCTTTTATTGCTTTGAGGTGTCGTACTGCTATATATCCTGCAACACCTATCAGGCCGAAATTCTTTTGATCGGGGTTCATTGAGAATAGTTTAATTAAATTTCCTGGTTGGATATTTTGGTAACAATATCATTTTCAAGCCTATACCTTTCCCTGCTTTCAGGGCAGACAGCAAATCCCTTTACGTCGAATTTCAGTTTGTGTCCGTACTCGCTCATCCAGCCTGTCTGTCGTGCCGGATTACCCATTACAAGGGCATAGGGTTTAATATCTTTTGTAACGACTGCACCTGCGCCTATAAAAGCATAGCGGCCGATAATATTTCCGCATACAATTGTTGCATTTGCTCCTATTGAGGCTCCTTTTTCAACGATAGTCGTGACATAGCTGTCTTTGCGGATCACCTGACTGCGGGGATTTGTAATATTTGTAAATACCATTGACGGGCCGAGGAAAACATCATCATCGCAGATTACTCCGGTATAGATCGAAACATTATTCTGTACCTTGACGTTCCTTCCCAGCTTTACACCCGGAGAAACCACCACATTCTGGCCGATATTGCAGTTCTCGCCGATCTCGGCACCTGCCATTATATGGCTGAAGTGCCAGATCTTTGTTCCTTTACCAATTTTACAGCCTTCGTCAATCACGGCCGTCGGATGTGCAAAATATTCCTGATCCATTATTATTTTTTATTGAAGAATTCCAGAACACTGATAGCGATATAGTCGAGCTGATCCTGCTCAAGGTCGGGGTGCATGGGCAGTGAAAGCACCTCCCCGCACAGCTCCGAAGTGACAGGGAAATCATTTTCCCCGTAACCCAGGTATCTGTAAGCATTCTGTGTATGAAGCGGGCCCGGGTAATAGACCATAGACGGGATCTTTTTGTCGGCAAGGTATTTCCGGAGTTCATCCCTTCTTCCGCTTTTTATCCTTACGGTGTACTGGTGAAAAATATGTGTCGAAAAGCTGCTTCTTTCCGGGATGATCACCTCTCTGCAGCCCGAGAATGCTTCGTCATAATAATCGGCAGCCGATCTTCTTGCAGCATTGAACTGATCGAGATATTTCAGCTTTATATTCAGAATGGCAGCCTGTAATGTATCGAGCCGTGAGTTAACTCCTATGTCGTCGTGATGGTATTTAACCTTCATGCCGTGATTGGCTATGCTTCTGATCTTCCGGGCGAGATCTTCATCGTTGGTATATAATGCACCACCGTCGCCATAGCATCCGAGGTTCTTTGAAGGAAAGAATGATGTAGTGCCTATAGTTCCGATAGTTCCTGCCTTTTTCTTCTTACCGTCAGGAAAGATGAAGTCCGCCCCTGTAGCCTGGGCACCATCCTCAATAATGAAGAGATCATTCTCCTTTGCCAGGTTCAGAAGGCTCTCCATGTCGGCACACTGTCCGAAAAGGTGAACAGGTACAATGGCTTTTGTCTTTGGAGTTATTGCTTTCCGCACCGCATCAACTGAAATATTATATGTGAACGGATCGGGGTCGGCAAGTACAAGCTTTAATCCGAGCAGTGCGACAACTTCGACAGTAGCTATAAAAGTGAAATTGGTGGTGATGACCTCATCCCCGGGCTTCAGACCCAGAGCCATCATTGCAATCTGCAGGGCATCAGTCCCGTTGGCACATGAAATAACTTGGCCGGCTCCCAGGTATTTCCGGAGATCCTCTTCAAATTGTCTGACTTCGGGGCCTTTGATGAAGACTGTCGAAGTGAGAACAGATCTTATGGCATTATCAATTTCAGGGGCTAATTTCCCGTACTGGGCCTTCAGGTCGACCATCTCAATATCTCTCATCAGAACAGATTTTTCGAAGTACGAAGATAGTGATTTTATGTAAATCACGTTTATCCTATAGCCGTCTAACTACGGAGTTTGGGCACAGAAGTTTCCCCTCCTTTTTTTAAGGAGGGGTGGCCAGACCGCAAAAGAATCAAGTTAATTGAAATATAAATAGTCTGGCCGGGGTGGTTGAAATAGCTTTCCGGTTGTCCCCCAGATTTACATATTCTCATGATTAATAAATTTTATTTTGATTCTATGTTATGAGATTTTTCTTATTTTTGTAATGGAAGTTAAATCAGAAATGGATATTACTCCTTTTATACGGGAACTGTTGTTCAGTCATGACTGCGTCATTGTTCCGGGTTTCGGAGGCTTTATAGGGAATTATGTACCGGCACGTGTTGATGATTCAACATCTGTCTTTTATCCGCCGGTAAAGCAGATCTCATTCAACAGGAATCTTAAAAACAACGATGGTCTGCTTGCCGGAAGAATATCCGCTCAACCGGGTATTTCTTTCAATGAAGCGGTAAGCCTTATCGGAGATTATACCGTGATGGTTATAAAAAGGATACAAAGCGGAGAAAAGGTTGTTTTCGACAATATCGGGGTTTTCTCAAGCAATAATGAAGGGAGTATACAGTTTGAACCTGACCGTAATGTAAATTATCTGCCCGGTTCATACGGACTGGAATCGTTTCAGTTCTCACCTGTCACGGGATATGATGTCAGGAAGCAGATCACAAGGCATATAGACAGGGATCCGGAGCACAGGCATATAACCCGTGTTTACCTGTGGAGAGCAGCAATAATTGTACCTCTGATAGCACTTGCAACTCTTATCCCGCTTAAGACAAGTCTTCAGAGGTCAAAGATAGAGACAACAACGCTGAATCCTATTCCAAAGACAGTAACCGAAATTCCTGCCGGATCGGAGCAGATGAGTACACCGGTAGTTGATAACATTACAGAAGGTTTAAAGCAGGCAGATTCTGATGAACCACTTCAGCCGGTTCAGGCAGCTCCCGTAAATGTACCGGACGTTCCAAGCCGGGAGGGTCATTTCTACCTTATTACCGGCAGTTTCAGACTTAAGGTCAATGCAGAACAACAGGCTGCTTTGCTGAAAAAGGAAGGTTTTGAACCTGAGGTCATTACTGCCCTGAACGGTTTCTTCAGGGTGAGTGCACTAAGATGCAACGACCTCGAAACTGCAATTGAAAAGAAAGACAGCCTTATTAAGAAATTCCCCGGAACCTGGGTCAGGAAAATTTAAGATCAACGTATTAAAAAACGTATTAAAAAACGTATTTTAATACGTTTTTTATTTTCTCTGTTATAATTAATAGAATACAGTTTAATTCAAGTTAATTGACATAATATCAATAATATATTTCATATTTGAGCTTGAATTATCAGCAACAATTATTACTTTTTTGCCCGTAGGGCATAAGGTATTGTAGATAATGGTTCTAATAAATGATTTAATACCTCGTAGAGGTTATGGAGAAAAATACCTTATCCGCTACGCGGAATTATTTCTATTGGAGAATCCTTCCTACAATACCCTAACCGCTACGCGGTAAGCTTATTGGCTTACTGAACAATATTAAATTTTATTTAATAAGGCTGCCGTTGTTGACCTTGCCAAGCGGAGAGACGAGAACAAGCTTACCATCACTGTCTTCTGCCATCAGTATCATCCCTTTGGATTCAATCCCCTTAATCTTCCGCGGCTCCAGATTTGCCACTATGGAGATCTGCTTCCCGATGAGTGACTGAGGTTCGAAATATTCTGCGATACCTGAAACAATGGTTCGTGTATCTATTCCTGTATCGATCTTAAGTTTAAGAAGCTTGGTGGTCTTTGGTACCTTTTCGGCTTCAAGGATTGTTGCCGTGCGGATATCGATCCTGGTGAATTCCTCAAAGGAAACAGGATCTTTTGCGGGAACAGCTTTGGACCCGGCAGCTTCCTTTGATTTCTTTGTTGCCATCAGTTTTTCAACCTGCCGGTTAATAACATCATCCTCTATTTTTTCAAAAAGGAAGCCTGGCTTATTAATCTGATTACCGGCGGGCAGGATATCTGAACGGCCGGCATCCTCCCATTTTAGGCTGTTGATATTCAACCATCCTCTTAATTTCTCCATCGAGAACGGGAGGAAAGGTTCAAGTACGATCGTAAGGTTGCCGGTGATCTGAAGTGCAATATTCAGAATAGTCTTTACTCTTTCAGGATCAGTTTTAATAACTTTCCAGGGTTCGGCATCAGCAAGGTATTTGTTTCCCAGCCTTGCCAGATTCATTGCCTCTTTCAGCGCTTCGCGGAACCTGAATGTTTCTATGGCTTCTGCTGTATTTTCGCTGATCCTGCGTATTTCAGCCAGTACCGCTTCATCGTCAGCAGTTATGGTTGATCTTTCCGGGACTTTACCACTGTAATAATTACCGGTGAGGACGAGTGTCCTGTTAACAAAGTTACCGAGTATGGCAACCAGTTCGTTATTGTTACGTGCCTGGAACTCTTTCCAGGTAAAATCATTGTCTTTTGTTTCCGGAGCGCTTGCACAAAGCGAGTATCTGAGGGAATCCTGCTTGCCGGGGAATTCCTCAAGATATTCATGGAGCCATACGGCCCAGTTCCTTGAAGTCGAGATCTTGTCACCTTCAAGGTTCAGGAATTCATTGGCAGGAACATTATCGGGAAGGATATAGCTGCCTTCGGCATTGAGCATTGCCGGGAAAATGATACAGTGAAAAACAATATTATCCTTGCCAATAAAATGGATCATCCTTGTATCACTGTCTTTCCAGTATTTTTCCCAGTCAGGTGTTAATTCCCTTGTGGCAGAGATATAGCCTATCGGAGCATCGAACCAGACATATAATACCTTCCCCGTGGCATTTTTTACGGGAACGGGAACACCCCAGTCCAGGTCGCGGCTTACCGCCCTGGGCTGCAATCCCTGATCGAGCCACGATTTGCACTGACCATAGACATTTGTTTTCCACTCTTTATGATCTTCGAGGATCCATTTCTTCAGCCAGGGTTCGTACTTGTCAAGAGGCAGGTACCAGTGAAGGGTCTCTTTCAATACAGGTTTGCTGCCGCTAACAGTTGAATGCGGATTGATAAGATCCGAAGGACTGAGGGAGGTTCCGCATCTTTCACACTGATCGCCATAGGCATTCTCATTGCCGCAATGCGGACAGGTCCCCATTATATACCGGTCGGCAAGGAAAGTTCCGGCTTCTTCATCATAATATTGTTCTGTTGTTTTTTCCGTGAATTCACCATTATTATACAGTTTCAGGAAAAAGTCCGAAGCTGTTTCATAATGAATCTTGTTGGATGTCCTTGAATAGATATCAAAAGCAATTCCGAAATCTTCAAAAGCTTTCTTGTTTATAGAATGATACCTGTCAACGATCTCCTGAGGACTAACCCTTTCATTCCTGGCTTTAAGAGTTATTGGGACACCATGCTCATCTGATCCGCAGATCGAAATAACATCTTCGCCTCTTAGTCTCAGATACCTTGTATATATATCGGAAGGAACATAAACTCCTGCAAGGTGGCCTATATGGAGGGGACCATTGGCATAAGGCAATGCAGAAGTGACCAGGTATCTTTTATATTTCTTCATGATAATCAGTGATAAAAGAATGGTATTTTTAAAAGAGCACAAATATAATAAAAAATGGCGCAATGGTACAATGGCGCAACGGCACAAAGGAACTCTCCCGATAAATCGGGACAAGTTGTACTTCTTCTTTTTTCCCTTATTATCCATTATTTTTACAGATAATCTTTTTAATAAATGTCAGGAGATAAAATTCAGCCTCCGTTCCTGAGGTCAGGGGACGAAGTAGCAATAATTTCACCCGCGTGGGCTATTGATGAGGAAAAGATAAATGACGGCATTAATGTTCTTGAGGACTGGGGTTTGAGGGTTCATGTCGGCCGGAATGCACTTAAAAAGGATGGACCTTACGCAGGAACCGACAGTCAGAGGATTTCAGATATTCAGGAGGTTACAGATAACAGGAATATTAAAGCTGTTATATGTTCGCGGGGCGGTTATGGCATGCTCAGAATAATCGACAGGATAGATTTTTCAGTTTTGAAAAGACATCCGAAATGGTTTGTTGGATTCAGTGATATAACCATATTGCTTACCTGGCTGAGCGAGAAAGAAAATATAATATCTATCCATGGTGAGATGCCGTTGAATTACAGGAGAAAGGAAACGAGTCCCGGGACCATTGAATCACTACATGGTGCGTTGTTTGGACATCCTGAGCCTGTAAGGTGGAAGGGTGAGTTTCATAGACCGGCAGATGTGACCGGTGAAGTTACGGGAGGGAACCTGTCTCTCCTTTACAGTCTTATTGGATCGGTTGCAGAGCCAAAGACACGCGGGAGGATATTTTTTATTGAGGATACCGGTGAATATTATTACCATCTCGACAGGATGATGTTATCACTGAAGCTAGCCGGGAAGCTCAGGGGCCTGGCGGCCCTTATTACCGGGGGATTCACAAAAATGGCAGAAACTAAAATCCCCTGGGAGAGAAGCAGTGAACAGATAATCTCGGAAGCCGTTGCGGGATATAAATATCCTGTATTGACGGGGTTTCCGGCAGGGCATATTGACGATAACCGTGCTTTTTATATTGGCAGGCGGGCAAAGATTGAGATCAGGAAAGATGAAGCCTCATTTTTTTATGTCTGATCATCAGAATGCTGAAAGCAGCAGATCCAGATCTTTTGAAAGTATATTGAATTTCTGGCCCAGTGTTTCATTTGTAAGGATACCATTATAAAGGTATGTTCCGCTGCGGAATCCATGGTCATTTTTAAGGAGCCGGGTTATGCCACCCGATTCAGCCATGTTCTGAAGAAGTGGTGCAAATATATTACTGAGGGCCATTGAAGCTGTTCTGGGCACCCGCGACGGAAGGTTCCATGCTGAAAAATGTATAACTCCGTGTTTTTCATATACGGGATCCCTGAGTGCTCTGCATTCTGTCGTTTCGATACAGCCTCCTCTGTCGATACTAAGGTCGATAATAACAGCCTTACTTTTCATTGAACTTACCATCTCTTCGGTGACATAATACCATGGTCTGAGATCTGCAAGTTCTATCGCACCAATGAGTACGTCGGCCGACTTCAGTGCTTTTTTAAGAACCTGCGGATGAAAAACAGATGTATGCAGCCGTTGTCCCATCAGCACCTCAAATTTCTTAAGACGCTGAAGAGATTTGTCAAAGATCTTCACCTGTGCCCCGAGTCCGAGGGCTGCCCTGGCAGCATATTCCCCGGCAGTATTTGCCCCGAGGATTATTACTTCCGTAGGGGTTATACCGGTTATTCCTCCCAGCATTACTCCCTTGCCTCCATGATGATTGCTGAGATAGTCGGAAGCCAGCATGATGGCAGTCACTCCGCTTATCTCACTCATTGACTCAACCACCGGCATAATCCCGTCTGAATCGCGGATCTTCTCGAATGCTATTGCTGTTACTTTCTTACTGATAAGACCGGCAAGTGTCTCTTCGCTCAGCTTCAGGACATTAAGATATGACATCACTACCTGATTGCCTTTGAGATATTCAGTCTCCTTTGCTGTAAAGGGAGCTACCTTGATTACAACATCAGATCCATATACTCTGGCAGGCGATTCAGTTATAATCGCACCATTTTCACTGTAATCCTTATCGGAATAATTTGCACCGCTGCCGGCACCTTTCTGAACTATCACTTCATTATCCGATTCAACAAGCAGGTTAACTACCTCGGGAGTGAGAGCGACCCGTTTCTCATCATCTTTATTATCGCTGGGAATGCCAATAGATATTCTCCTCGATCTTACCTTGGTTTCAAGGTGTTCTTCCTTTGGCATCAGGGCGCTGTTCCCCAGATTTATTTTTCCACTCTTGTTTTTTTCGTTCATATCAGGGGTTACGTTGTTGGGTCAAAGTTATAAAAATTGAATGTACGAGCCAAAAAATTGAATAGAGGTAACAAGGCAGTGTGAAAAGTCCCAGTTTATTGTTTTACCCCTGAATCCCATAGAGGAGACTTTATGAATTACCGATGCTTACAAAGCCCCCCGTTTGTTTTACCCCTAAATCCCCCAGAGGGGGACTTAATGTTTCGGATACTTTCAAGCCCCCCTTGGGGGGATGGGGGGTATACTTGGGGGGATGGGGGGTATATCAGGTTTTGAACCAACCTCTACATCAAGGTAACGAACTCCCTTTTCATCGACAGTGATAGTAATTTTATATGTTTCAGGCGGAAGTATATCTTCGATCAGTTCAGGCCATTCCATGAAGCAGTATGACCCTGATGCAAAATACTCCTCTATCCCGAAATCATATACCTCTTCCTGTTTCCTTATCCTGTAAAAATCAATATGGTACAGTATTTCCCCGTCCTTTGTAATGTATTCATTTACAAGGGTGAAGGTAGGGCTGCCCGTCTGGCTCACAGCGCCCAGCTCACTGCAGATCGCCTTTATTATTGTGGTTTTCCCCGATCCCATCGGGCCATAAAAAGCGAGCAGCCGTTTACCTTTTGAAAGTGTTAAAAGCAGTTTTACAACTTCAGGTAAATGGCTTATATTTCTGAGGACTATCTTCATTTATTCACTGGTTCCAGAAGCGCTACAGGAAGCAGCATCTCCTGCATCGATATTCCGCCATGCTGGAAAGTATCCCTGTAGTAACCGGCATAATAATTAAAATTATTCTGGTAAACGAGGAAATCCTTATTTACTGCAAAGATATATCTGCTTGTAATGTTGGATTTCGGCAACTGGGCACTGGATGGTTCCCTGACCTCGAATACCTCGCCTGCATTGTAGTTCAGGTTCCTGCCCATCTTGTAGCGCAGGTTTGCCGATGTTTTCCTGTCGCCGATTATCTTTACAGGATTCTGGACCCTTATTGTACCGTGATCTGTACTGAAAATTATCTTTACCGGATGAGATGCCAGGACATTGAGTAATTCGAACAGGGAAGAATGAACGAACCACGATCTTATCAGGCTTCGGTAAGCCCGCTCATCACTGGCAAGATCCCGGATCAGGCCGATTTCCGTTCGTGCATGGGACAGAATATCAACAAAATTGAATACAAGGATATTTATATCATTATCAAGCATCTGCCTGATCTTATCATTTACTTTCTTCCCTTCCTGTCCGCTGCTGATCTTATGATATGACCACTTAAAATTCAGTTTTTTCCGCGCCAGCTGGTTCCTGAACAGCTCTTCCTCAAATTCATTCTTCCCTTCTTCCTCGTCGTCATTGATCCAGTACCCGGGCATCATATTTGCAATCTGAAGCGGCATCAGTCCGGAAAATATTGCATTTCTGCTGAATTGTGTGGCAGTGGGGAGGATGCTGTAGTAGATATCTTCTTCAATGATCCTGTAAATACCTGACAGCTCTGATGAAATAACTTTCCACTGGTCAAATCTCATATTGTCGATAAGTATAAAAAACAGAGGCTGATCTTTGGTTAAATGCGGGAAGATCTTAGATGTGAAAAGAGACGGAGATAAAAGTGGTGCACCTTTCTGTCCCGGGCTGAACCATGAAAGGTAATTTTTAATTACGAATCTGCAGAATGAATTGTTGGCTTCATTTTCCTGCATTTTAAGGATTTCGGTTAATCCCGGATCTGTCGATTTTTCAAGTTCGTTTTCCCAGAAGACTATTTTGCGATAGAGTTCGGCCCAGTCTGCCGGTGTTGAAGCCGAGGAGATCATATTTCCGATCCGACTGAATTCCAGGCGGTAGTCAGTTGTGGTTTTTTCGGTGACAAGTCTCTTCTGATCAAGTATCTTCTTTATTGCCAGGAGGACCTGGTTTGGTTTGACAGGCTTGATAAGGTAATATTCTATTGCCGATCCGATGGCAGCCTCCATTATATCTTCCTCTTCGCTCTTGGTGATCATCACAACAGGTATATCGGGCCGGACCTCCCTTATGAGGCGGAGTGTTTCAATCCCGCTCAGTCCCGGCATATTCTCATCGAGAAAAATCAGATCATATGCCGTTTGTTTTACAAGGTCAATAGTATCGTTCCCGTTTGAGCATGTATCTATTTCGTAACCTTTGTCACGGAGGAAAAAGATATGAGGCTTCAGTGCTTCCACCTCATCGTCTGTCCACAGGATTTTAATTTTTCTCATTCAGTCAGCTTATTCCGTAAGAAAGTTTTCTTTGAAGAACAGAAGATACCTTTCCGGGTTTTTGTCCTCACCCAGGATCTTCAGGTTAGCATCGTTAATTACAAAGGTAAACATTTGCGACCCTGAACTGTTCCTTATGAGCTTTTCCGTGCGGAAGTTCCTGTAGTAGTCCATTGCCTGTGAATGGTTGAGGAATCCCGATACAGTTATCATAATATATTTCTTATCGGTGACAGATCCTTCCGTCCGGTAGTTTTTATTTGTGTAATTATCTATGTTATAGCTTATCACATCAAAAGTTGCAAGGTTTATGTTGAAAGCCGGGTCGGCAATAACAAGTACGAACACATTTGTACCAGTTGTATCTGCAGCAAAAAGTTCTCTGGCAATGACTGTTTCTTCCTCGATTTTAAGCTCAGGCATTTTTTCATTGAGGTATGCAATTATTTCGCCTGCTTTTTTACTCTCGGCGCTCTCAGGCCATTGTTTGATAAGTTTATTCAGTTCGTCCTTAAAAGTGCGTTCGTCCGCAATCCTTGCCAGGGAATAAGCTTTCAGAAGCATGAATTTCGGTGCCAGTGAACTCTGGTCATATTTTTTCATTGCCTCATCAATGAGAGATATCGCCCCGGTGAAATTCTCACTTGTATATTCATTATAAGCCCGGGAATAGATCTCTTCCGACATTTTTATCTCGGCAAGTTTCTTTTCGTAATAATCAGGGTCGGATAATATCTTCGAATATTCTGTAGAAGGGAACCTCTCAAGCAGCCTCTGTCTGTAAGTCTCCGCCATGGCGCTGTTTGACTGCTGGTTTATTCTGTACAGTGTATACAGGGCTTCCGGGACAAGTTCATGTGCAGGGAACCGTCTGAGGAGATTTTCAAGCGATTCTGTTGCCCTGACCTGGTCGCCTGCCTTTTCCGCATAAGCTTTTCCTGCTTCGAGATATGCAAGGGCTATACGTTCGTTTGATGCTGCCAGCAGTGAATCTGTCAGCGGAAGGTTTTTAAGATAGAATTCAGGCTTCTTGTTATCGAGGAGAGCCTTTGATGTATCAGCCCCGGCCTTTTGCCCGTTCTCTTCTGTACCGCCTCCGCCCTGGGAGGAGGCTACCGTTGCCTTATTTGCCCTTCTCCAGTTATCTTCAAGCTTACGGTCTCCATAACGGCGCCTGAATTCAGTCCTTCCGAAGGTAAGTGCAGACTGGTTATAGAAGTACCATTTCCCTTCCTGCTCAATATTCCCCTGGAAGCGCCTTTCATTTTCATAATACTGACCCATATTGAACCTGTCGGTATAGTCTGATGATGTTCCCTCTGCTTCGGCTTTTGTTACATCATTTATAATTTTCGTTATGAGTGCATTTCTTTCGGATTCCGGCATTGCGGCTACCTTCTGGAGACTGTCCTCCCTCTGTATTATTACAAGCTGTGTGACAACAGCATTCAGATTCTGTGATTTGGTCTTCAGCGCCTGATAATCAGGATGCTTCTGGTCGAGGAAATACACTGTACTGTCATAGTATTTACCTGCATTCATGAAATCGGGCTTCCTGTAATAGTAATCAGCCAGGGCCAGATAAGACCTGCCTTTCTGGTTCTGATTTGAAGAAGAAGAAGATACTGATTTCCTGAAATATTCCAGCGCTTCGTTTTCATTCCCGGCCTTCATCGATAAATTGGCAAGTGAATAATAGATCTGATCCTGAAAATCGGTGTTCTTAGAATCCTTAAGCATTTTTTCGAGCTCTTTGCGGATCTCTGCAGGATTTCCGGAGTTTACATCGAAAACTCCGGCAATATTTATTCGTGCATTGAATTCAACATCGTAAGGCGGATTCATTTTTATTACCTTCTGGTAGAGTGATGTGGCCGTACCGGAATTACCTTCGATCTCATTAAGCTGGGCCAGCAGATATGTCAGCCTGTAGCGGTTCCTTTTGCCTTTGATAAATTCAAGTGCTTTACCGAGCGGATCAATTGCTTCCGAATATTTTTTTTGTTTTATGAACAGATCGGCCAGGGTTGTATAATACATGCCCTTCAGTGCCCCGGACGATTCGCTTTCAATATCGGTCTCATTCAGGATGCGGTAGGAATCTGCATATTTCCCTGTTTCATTGAACAGCCTTGCGAGCCATATTGAGGCTTCTTTTTTGATCATCGGGTCATTAGCCTCTGTGATCGAATAGTTCAGCACTGCTGTTGCTTCATTGTATTCATGCTTGTAAAAACGAGCCATGCCGATGAGCAGGTAACTGTCATCAACCCACTCATTGTATTCCTTCCTGTTTAGAAGATCGGTTTCTGAAGGATCAGATCTCTTTTTATCTTTTATCTCGGGCCTTGCAGTAATTGATTTAAGTGAGATCAGCTTCGATGCTTTAAGAATGGCCTGTTCCATATCTGAATTACAGAGGGAAGCTGTTGATGGATCACTGAACTCGAATACCTTCAACAAGCCGGCATAATCATCCTTATAACCATTCGATACCTTAAGTACTCCCGACTTAAAGCTTTCATATCCGTTGAAATAGATATTATATCTGGCGGTCAGACCATGATAAAACCTTGTAGTACCGGTATTTTTTTCAACCGAGCAATTTACCGGAAGAAGAATCAGGCCAAGAATAGCCAGATATTTATATACGGCTTTCAGTGAAGGCAATAGATGACTTTTAATACTATAAACTAACTTAAGCTGAGTATAGTATTTCAAAGGTAATTAAAATTGGTCAAGTGTTTATTTCAGGCGGAAATTACTCTTTTTATTTCCGGGACCTCTTTCATAATTGCCTGTTCAACCCCGGCTTTCAGAGTCTGCATTGCATAAGGGCAGCCGTGGCA
>JAKQPD010000105.1 GCA_029564935.1 Bacteroidota bacterium | reverse complement strand
GGAAGGCAAGAGATTCAACAAGCAGAATTGTGCTCAGGATCTTAACAATAATCAGAGGATTGATCATTTTCATGTTTGATACCATGAATTCAGGCTCAAATATAATCAAATCATATATGGCAGGAATGAGTACTGGCATCTAAATATGTCGCCGCTATTTTTTACCTGACAAATTGTTGATAAATGGTCATATATTAATATTATATTTGACACACTGTGGCCGCTTTAGCGGATGCACAGGAAAGAGATAAAAATTTAATGAACAAAAGATATTATCATGGGAAAAGTATTAGTAATCGGAGCAGGAGGAGTTGGTACCGTAGTTATTCATAAAATGGCTTCACTTACTGATGTATTCAGCGAAATCATGCTTGCAAGCCGCACCTTATCCAAATGTGATGCCATTGCTGAGAAGGCAGGAAAAGAGCCTATTAAGACAGCTGAAATAGATGCTGATAATGTGCCGAAGCTCGTAAATCTGATCAGGTCATACAAACCTGATATTGTTGTAAATGTCGCACTGCCTTACCAGGACCTTCATATTATGGATGCCTGTCTTGAAGCAGGTGTATCCTACCTTGATACTGCAAATTACGAACCTCTCGATGAGGCAAAATATGAATACAGCTGGCAATGGGCTTATGCCGGCCGGTATAGGGATGCCGGGCTGACTGCAATCCTGGGCTGCGGATTCGATCCGGGGGTAACATCCGTTTTTACCGCATATGCGGCAAAACATCATTTTGATGAAATACATTATCTCGATATTGTTGATTGTAACGCGGGTGACCATGGTAAACCGTTTGCAACAAATTTCAATCCGGAAATAAATATCAGGGAAGTAACCCAGAAAGGAAAATACTGGGAAAACGGCAAATGGATCTATACAAAACCTCATGAGATCCATAAACCACTCAATTACCCGGACATCGGACCAAAGGAATCATACCTTATCTATCATGAAGAACTTGAATCACTGGTCAAAAATTTCCCGACACTAAAGAGAGCCAGGTTCTGGATGACATTCGGACAGGAATACCTTACCCACCTGAGGGTGATCCAGAATATTGGGATGGCAGGGATTGATCCGGTCATGTTTGAAGGAAGAGAAATTGTGCCAATACGATTCCTCAAGGCGGTATTACCGGATCCGGGCGATCTCGGTGAAAATTACAAAGGGTGGACATCGATAGGTTGCAGGATACGTGGTATCAAGGATGGAAAGGGAAAAACATACTATATATATAATAACTGCAGTCATGAGGCTGCATATAAGGAAACCGGAGCCCAGGCAGTAAGCTATACAACAGGTGTGCCGGCAGCAATAGGGACTATGATGTTTCTTAAAGGTCTATGGAAAAGACCAGGTGTATTCAATGTTGAAGAGTTTGATCCTGATCCTTTTATGGAACAGCTTAATTTGCTCGGATTGCCGTGGGTGGAGTTACACGATATTGATCTCGAGTTATGAAAATCAGGGGCTTTATGGCTTTACGGCTTTGCGGTGTTGCGGCTTTACGGCTATAACGCCATAACGCCGTAACACCATAACGCCATAACGCCGTGACACCCTAACACCGTAACGCCATAAAACCGTAACACCGTAACACCGTGCAAATCAATTACGATAACCTGCCCGCTCCCTGCTTCGTCATAGATGAAGAAAGATTCAGAAAGAATCTTTCACTAATAAGACATGTTGCAGATGAATCAGGAGCAGAGATCATCCTTGCTTTCAAGGGATTTGCAATGTGGGGAGTATTCGATATCGTGAAGGAGTATATCTCCGGGGCAGCAGCAAGCTCTGTTGATGAAGCCAGGCTTTGTTTTGAGGAGATGGGAGCCCCCGCCCATACTTACTCGCCGGTTTTTAAAGAGGATGACTTTGATTCAATTCTTGAATACAGCTCCCATATTACCTTCAATTCACTTAATCAATACTTTAAATATTCCGGAAGACTTAAACGACATCAGAAAAGGATATCTGCCGGACTACGTGTTAATCCTGAATTTTCGGAAATTAATTATAGTCTGTATAATCCGGGCTCTCCGGGTTCCAGGCTGGGTGTCAGGGTTGAAGACCTGGGGGAAATCCTTCCCGACGGAATAGAAGGATTGCATTTTCATGTATTGTTTGAATCGGATTCGTATGCACTTGAAAAACTCCTTAAAGTTGTTGAAAGCAAATTCGGCAGGTTTTTTCACAATCTGAAATGGATCAATATGGGGGGAGGGCACCTGATAACGGGGAAGAGTTATAATACCGGACATCTGATTAACCTTATAAGGGATTTTAAGAAAAGAACCGGTCTTCATGTTATTCTTGAGCCGGGAAGCGCTTTTGCATGGGAAACCGGGGAACTGGTTGCTACAGTGGAAGATATTGTTGAAAACCAGGGAAAAACCACTGCAATTCTGGATGTTTCGTTTACGGCGCATATGCCTGATTGCCTTGAGATGCCATATAAACCAAAGATAATGAATGCCACCGATCCGGTACCGGGCAAGCCCACTTACAGAATGGGAGGGAACTCCTGCCTGTCGGGAGATTTTATGGGAGACTGGTCATTTGACCATCAGCTCAGGCCGGGTGACAGAATTATTTTTCTGGATATGATCCATTATACAATGGTCAAGACTACCACCTTCAACGGGGTGCATCACCCTTCAATCGGTATCTGGACTAATGAAGGGAAGTTCAGGCTGATCAGGGAATTCGGGTATGAGGATTACAGGGACAGACTTTCGTAAGAATAAGCGGCTTCCGGCGTGCGGCTTGCGACGTGCGGCGTGCGACGTGCGGCTTCCGGCGTGCGGCGTGCGGCATCCGGCGTGCGGTAACCGTTAGCCGCTAACCGGAAGCCGGTAGCCGGTAGCCGGTAGCCGCCAGCCGGTAGCCTATTTCTTCCTGCTAATTGTAATATCTGTAACGAGAAGTCTGTCAGAATTCAGTACCGCATCCACTATCTTTCCGGCAACCTCCTTCGGATCCATAAAACCAGTCAGGTCACGTTTGATGCCTGCAGCTTCGTAAAAATCAGTCTTCATCCCTCCCGGATAAACGGCAATTATATTACGCTTTTTTCCGCTGAATTCGGTCCTGAGCGCTTCTGTATAACCTCTTGCACCCCATTTGGCAGCACAATAGATCGTCTCCTGATTACGGCCCAGCAGGGCTGAGGTAGACATGATATTAACAATGGTGAGTTCTTCGGTGTCAGGCGTTATTCTGAGGATCTCGGTGGTTAGCAGGATCAGCCCTTTCAGACTGCTTTCAAAGATATTGTCGATCACTGTCGAGGTTGAGAACTGTGCCGGCGCAAAATGTCCTTTTCCGGCATTGTTAAAAAGATATTCGGTGACAATATTATGTTCCTGAAGGAATTTTCCTGCGTTTCTTACATCCGTTTCATTCCCGACATTGCATACCAGCGTGCTGACATGTTCCTTATCTGCAATGCGGCTTAACAGTTTTGCTGCCCTTGCCAGTTTTTCATCATTACGTCCAAGAATGAGTACATCTTTTCCTGCTTTTACGAGCAATTCAGCGATTGCCAGCCCCAATCCGCCCGATCCCCCACTTATTATTGATACTTTTCTCATCTTATCTATTACTATTGATATTTGTTTTCTGCTCTGTTTCCTGACCGCTATTCCACCGTCATACCGTCATGCCGTCATGCCGTCACGCCGTCATACCGTCATACCATCACACCGTAATACCGTAATACCGTAATACCATCATACCGTCGCACCGTCATGCCGTTTCACCCCTGCGCCGTTGAGCCTACCCATCAATCACCCCAGACCCAGTCACCTCATCGCCATCATACCATGCAGCAAACTGGCCGGGAGCTATGCCTCTCTGTAGTTTGTGGAAGATTATGTACATCCCTTCTCTTCTCCTGAATAATCTTGCAAGCTGAAGAGGCTGGCGGTAACGGATCCTTACCAGATAGTCACGGCATTCCCCCTGTTCCATGGCAAGATCGGTCCTGATCCAATGAATCTCATTATCCCTGATAAACAGCCCTTTCCGGTATAGTCCCGGATGAGACTGGCCTTCACCCACATAAATTACATTATTCTGAACATCTGTGCCGATTACGAACAGAGGTTCCTTAT
>JAKQPD010000084.1 GCA_029564935.1 Bacteroidota bacterium | reverse complement strand
ACTATTTTTATATCCTAAATGCAGGTGAGATGAAAATTCAGCTAAAGTTGGTTCTGTTTCTTTTCTTACTGTCTATGGTTTTTAATTCCTGTGTAACTAAGAAGGAATTAACCTACTTGAAGTACTCTGTCCGCACTGGCGAGGATTTGTTTTCTGCTGGCGATGTAAGGGGATCAATTACTCCATCAGCTTATAAAATCCTTCCTTACGACAATTTATATATCAGGGTAATAACACCGGACCCGCAATGGTCTGAGATTTTCAATACAATGCCCGTTGGCGCAGGTGGTGCCGTAACTGAAGAAAGTGCCGGTTTATTTGGCTATCCGGTTGATGGTGATGGATACATTGAAATTCCTTTCGTGGGTCGGATTCAGGCAGGAGGCAGGACTCTATCGGAAATACGGGCAGAATTGGATTCGGCTTTCAAGGGTTATGTCACCGATGCATCAATAACAGTCAGACTGGTTAATAATTATGTTAGTGTTTTGGGTGAAGTCAGGCATCCGGGTCGGTACCGTTTGAGTAAAGACCAGGTTAATGTTTTGGAGGTTTTGTCCATGGCTGGTGATATGAGCGAATTTGGGAACAGGCAGAGAATACAACTTATCAGGCCATCTCCATACGGGCCAGTAATAAAGGAGTTCTCATTGTCAGACAGGAGTATTCTCTCCTCAGAATTCTATTATATAATGCCCAATGACATTATATACGCTATGCCCGTTAAAGGCCGCTCTTTCCAGGTTAACAGCTCGGTTTGGACATTGTTTCTTACAACAATTACCTCGGCATTGGGGGTAATTGGCTTCTTTCGTACTCTGTGATTGAACAATAATGCAATATATTTTTCCTGGGAGGTGAGTAAGTATTAGTCTTCCAGGAAAGTAAATGTTACAGGACTATGATCAGCAAGACCAAAAATGACTTTCAACTTGAGCGGCATGTGCTGCCTCGGGAGACTGATAAGAATGATTTACAGGTATTCCTTCCATTGATCCTGAAGAATTGGTATTGGTTTGTTTTTGCCGTGATTGTTGGTTTGCTAGGGGTTCGGTTTTATATAAATCATACCATGCCTGTTTACAGGACATCGGCAACTATTCTGATCAACGAAACCGGTGAAAGGTCTTTTATGGATAACTCCGAAATCCTGCAGGGTCTTGGACTTCCCGGCGGTATGAGAAACGTACAGAATCAGGTTATGATCCTTAATTCAATTGCGTTGACAGAGAGTACGCTAAGGGAGTTGCCGTTTGAGGTTGAATACTACTTCCGTACGATTAGGAATATTTTGCCAATCTACCCGGAGACACCAGTTAAGGTTGTTGCTGATGGAGAAATCCCGCTACCCAGAGACACAGAGTTCTTTATTGAATTTTTAGGGAACAATATGATTAATGTTGGATGTAAGTCTGAATACTATCCATTTCAGAAGACAACAGCTTTTGGTGAAGAAATAATTGTAAATGGTGGAAGTTTCATTGTAGAATGCAGAAATGAAGAATGGGTTATTAATAACCTTGATAGAACTTTGTATTTCAACATTCACAGCAGAAAACAACTGGTTGAGTATTTTGTAAAAAGAATTAACGTTGAACTTATATCGAGGGATGGATCGGTCCTGAGGGTTAGCATGCTCGGGACGAATCCGGAAAAGGATGTTGATTTCCTGAATAAGCATCTTGAAAGATTCCAGGCCATTTCATTGAATAAAAAGAATGCTGAAGCCAACAGGAGGATTCAGTTTATTGAAGATCAGCTTGTGGGTATTTCGGATTCCCTGTCCATGACCGAGAACAGACTGCAGCAGTTTCGTTCCTCTCATCGGGTAATGGATCTTTCAGTTCAGGGACAGTCTATTATTGGACAGGTGACTCTTCTGGAAAACGAAAGGGCAAGACTTAATCTCGAAGCCAA
>JAKQPD010000074.1 GCA_029564935.1 Bacteroidota bacterium | reverse complement strand
AAACGAGAAATGGCAATCCCAGTAAAAGTGCAATATTTGAAAAGCGGGTAAATAATTCCGGTGAGATGTAGGGAGAAAGGAATGCTTTTACCAGAACCTGTCCCCATATTCCGTAAAATCCGAATGTATAAATGAAAACCTCATAATACAGAAGCGAAGCGAAGATTTCGGATTTGTAATTGTTCCTTAACCGGGAAGCAAGAACAATTCCGGCTGAGGCAAGCGCAACTGAAAAAATAAATACAAGGTAAAATAGAACTGTCAGCATAATGAGATAAAGGTATAAAATTCAAATCAGATGATGCAAATATTAAATCCATTAACCGCAAAGTTCAAAAAGATTAACCGCAAAGTACGCAAAGATTCCGCAAAGTGCGCAAAGGGAATATTCGAAAGTTTTTGACTTAGCGTCCTTTGCGTAACCTTAGCGACCTTTGCGGTTAAAAGAATAAAAACAATAACCACTACTTAAGTATTGGCTCCATACTAAAGTAGGAACCTTAAAAATCACTACAATAGTATTAAGTCCGGGATAAAAACCGGGCGTACATTTGTTCCGTTAATCAAACAATATTATTTAAAATGGAAACGACAAGAGAATACAAACTGATCCCGACATTCGGTGACAGTTATGGAACAGGATGGAAAGTGATGCTCGATAATTTTCTGAGATTATTACTTGTAGTATTTGTACTGGGGATCCTTACCGGTCCCATGAAAGGCATAAATTTCAATCTTGACAAAGGTGATTTTTCGCATTTCCCGTGGCATTGGAACGGGAGCTGGGAACAGATCTTCGGACTGGCATCTCTGGGAGCATTCGCGGTATTTCTGGGTTTGCTTGCCCTGGCTTATACATTCCTTGCCCTGCCGGTTGTAAGATACGGGGCCAAAATGATCTTCGTTGAATCTGTAAGGAGAAAAAAGCCTGATTTTGAGTGGTTAATAAGAGGATTCTGGACGAACTACCTTAATATAATACTTGCAAACCTGCTGGTTTTTGCACTGGTTATGATAGGTTTATTTGCAATTATTGTGCCCGGGATAATAATAGCCTGTCGCCTGGCTTTTGTACCATATATAGTTATGGATAAGAAACTGGATCCCATCGAATCTGTGGAACTGAGCTGGAAGCTTACCAGAGGCCATGGATGGACAATCTTCCTTATGGCATTTGTTTCGTTCTTCATTTACATTTTCGGACTGATGCTGATCCTTGTAGGTATTCTTCCTGCAACGATGTGGGTAAAAAGCAGCTTTGCTTCATTGTATCAGTCAGTACTGATCGAGAAGGAGAAACCGGCGGAAGAAGTGCCGGTGGCTGCATAGTTTTTCTGTAGCTGGCAGTAAGCAGTTGGCAGTTGGCAAAATAAGTTGGCAGTAAGCAGTTGGCAGTTGGCAAATGGTTCACATCGGTTCAGAACAAGCAATATATGAGAAAAAAGCTTGATGAATGCAGGGAATACATGAAGAAAGGCAGCGGAAGCGGTTGTGATATCGCCCGCATTGAACTTTCTTTCGGGATGACGGATATTCGTAATCTCACCTCATTAACAGGAAAGTGATACATATATCCTGGTTTGAATAATTTACCTGGCTTTCCTTAATTTAGCGAACCGGAGTAGTAATTTTTTCTTTCCGCCGTTTTCAAAATCGACAGAGGCAGTATTATTAGGGGCTTCTCCTTCGATGGAGATTATAACACCCTGGCCAAATCTTTCATGGATCACGGTATCGCCTTCGGAGAAGTCAGTAACTTCCGTAACTGATGATTTGCCGGATAAGGATGCATGAGGTGCTGCTTCATTTCTGAATTTCCTGAGCCTGGGCGGAGGAGCAAAAGGAACAGCTTCCTCCTTTACCCGGAATGGTTTTTCATCTTCACCGGATTTGGTACGGAAAGGCTTACCTCCTGTCTGAGGATAATGAAGGTATTTCTGGTCAACCTCACGCAGAAATCTGCTCGGATTGCTTCTTTCAAGATTTCCCCATTTATACCTGTTCAGGGCATAACTGAATACAGCCTGTTTTTTTGCCCTTGTCAGCGCAACATAGAACAACCTTCTTTCCTCTTCAAGCTCCTTCGAACTACCTGTCGACATCGGAGACGGGAACAGCGTATCCTCCATCCCGACAAGATAAACATATTTAAACTCCAGTCCTTTAGCAGAATGCATTGTCATCAGAGTAACCTTGTCGCGGTCCTCAGCCTTTTCATTATCCTGATCGGTAAGCAAAGCTACATTGGCGAGATATGCCTCCAGGGTGGATGGTTCACCATTGGTTTGGGCAGCTTCGGTAAAGGCCTTGAGACCGTTGAGAAGCTCCTCCATATTCTCATAGCGGCTTATCTCTTCAGGTAGCTTACCGTCGCGAAGCTCCTTCATTATCCCCGATCCGAAAGCTATCTCGCGGGCCTTTGTATAAGCGTCTGTTTCTTCCTTCCCGGATGAAATAGAGCTTATAAGATCAACAAAGGCTAACAGCTTTTTTATTGTTCCGCCATTGAAATGAGCAGAATATTTATCAGCCTCCTTAATTATATTCCAGGCAGAAACGTTATTTTCGAATGCCAGGTCGAGTATCCTTTGAACAGTCGTATCACCAATTCCTCTTTTAGGATAATTTATTGATCTTTTAAATGCTTCTTCATCACCCGGGTTAATTACCATCCTGAAATACGCAAGAATATCTTTGATCTCCTTCCTCTCATAAAATGACAGGCCTCCGTAGATCTTGTAGGGTATGTTCTTCCTTCTGAGTGTTTCTTCGAATATACGGCTCTGGGCATTGGTCCGGTAGAGAACTGCGAAATCCTCCCAATTCATCTGATGGGTAAGTCGTTTGTCAAAAATATCTGAAGCTATATTGAAACCCTCTTCCATATCAGTCATCGCCTGCATTACCATTATTTTCTCTCCGGGTTCATTCTTTGAGAATACTGTTTTCTGTATCTGGCCTTCGTTATTTGAAATGATACCGTTGGCAGCATTGACGATTGTCTGGGTTGACCTGTAATTCTGTTCCAGCTTGAAAAGACGGTATTCAGGATAATCATTCCTGAATTCAAGGATGTTCTCTATCCGTGCACCTCTGAAGGAATAAATGCTCTGGGCATCATCGCCTACAACACATATATTCCGGTGAGCGGCTGCAAGTTTTTTGACTATAAGGTATTGGGCAAGATTAGTATCCTGATATTCATCAACCAGGATATACCTGAACCTTTCCTGGTATTGTGCAAGTACATCGGGGAAATCCCTGAAAAGAACATTTGTATTGAGCAGCAGGTCGTCGAAATCCATCGCATTTGCCCTGAAGCAGCGTGTGGCGTAAATCTTATATATATCGGCCATCAGGGGTGTTCTCGATGCTTTGTCATATTCATTCATTATATTGTCCGCGGCATACATTCCCGAGGTGACAAGATTATTTTTGGCAGCCGATATTCTTGAAGCTATAGCTCCCGGCTTGTAGATATTATCATCGAGATTTAGTTCTTTGATTATTGTCCGTATCAGGCTTTTTGAATCGGATGAATCATAAATTGTAAAATTCGGTTTATAGCCCAGCCTGTCGCCTTCCATTCTCAGTATCTTTGCGAAGATTGAATGGAAAGTACCCATCCACAGGAACCTTGCAATTTCAGGACCGGCGATCCCGGCTATTCTTTCCTTCATCTCACCTGCAGCTTTATTTGTAAAAGTAAGAGCGAGAATTTTCCCGGCTCTGATACCCTGATGTAACAGATATGCAATACGGTAGGTAAGTACCCTGGTCTTACCGGAGCCTGCTCCCGCAATTACAAGAGAAGGACCTTCAGTATTGATAACTGCCTGCTGCTGAGCTTCGTTGAGTTCGTTGAGAAAATTGCTGGTCATTATGTTTATGGATTACAGTATCCCGGGCGGGGCAAATTTAACGAAATCATTTTTGGCAAACACCGGATAATATATTATAACGGGTATTTTTTTCAACACCCGCCCCCATCATGATTATTTCGATTGATTTTATTATTATTGCAATGGTTTATACGATTAATGTCAATACATCCGTTTATTTAAAAATTTGATTCTGCCTGTGCGTTCCCGGATTGCAATAATTATTCTTCTGATCCCATATTGCCTTTCAGCCCAGCTGACTGCTCCGGGTGCAACTTCATCCCGGCCAACTTCATATCCTTCAGCTCCTGCGGTTAAGGATTCAGTCTTTGTTTACTGCAACCAATCCGGAACTCAGAAGGGAACACTTCGTGCAGCCAGCCCCCGTGGAAATGCACCATTTAACTTCTCTTGGTACAGGTGGAACACTTTAACAAAGAGCTTCAGCATATTTATTAAGAGCGAAACTGGTGTTTCAGGTTCAGCGATAAGTAATCTCGATGAAGGCGGGTACAGGGTGACAGTATCCGGAGGTTTTGATACAACAATGACCTGCTGGATCGTTTTTGACAAGCCTCCGGTGGTCGAAGCAAAGCTGAGGAATCCGATGAAACATTGTAATTATGTTGCCCTGGATGGAACGGCAGCTTCCTCTGTTGCATCTTTCCCGTATTACGATCCGGGAACCGGCAACCTGCTGAATCTGAAAAATGAGCTTACTTTCCTCTGGTCATCAAACCCTTTCTCGGCTATCCCGTATGCCTCGCTTGATCTGGATCCGATTACTTATGATCCGCCTCTTGTGGATGTCGTTTATAAATTCGAAGTATTTACACTCGGATGCAGTAGTTTTGATACAATTGATTATAGATCAATCCATGTTGATGCAGATTTTACTGTCGATCCGATGGAAGGAGAAGCGCCTCTCGAAATTACAATAACCGACAAATCAACAAGGGGGTACATTTATGAATGGGATTTCGGAGATGATTCAGTATCAAATCTTAAAGATCCCCTGCCTCATAAATATTATAAACCGGGAGAATATACAGTTTTACTTACAGTAGAAAGTGAGCGTCATTGTATTGATTCGCTCCGCTCCGCAATAATAAAAGTAGAGCCGTCAGCCCTTGCGATCCCGAATGTATTCACGCCGGATGGCGATGGCTATAATGACCTCTTCATGGTGGAGTCAAAATCACTCCGGTATCTGAGTGTTGAAGTTTTCAGCCGCTCAGGACTTAAGGTTTATGGCTTCTCGGGTGAGGACGAAAGACTTAAGGATTGGACCGGCTGGGATGGAAATATTAACAATTCCTCAATAAAAGCTGCCCCGGGTGTTTATTTTTATATCATCCGGGCTTTCGGGTGGGATGATATAAGATACGATAGCAAGGAGTATCGCGGGGTAGTATATTTATATCGATAAGGGCGCAGCGGCACAGCGGCTCAGAGGCGCAAAGGCATTATGGCGTTACGGCGTTACGGCATTACGGTGTTACGGCCGCAACGCCGCAACACCGCAAAACCTTAATACCGCAATACCGTAACACCGCAAAGGCCGTTGTGCCATTGTGCCGCTGCGCTTCTGCGCCGTAACCTCCATTCACCGGTAAAAAACCTCCATTCCCGGATTTTTCTGAAAATTTACGGATGAAAACTTTGTAAACTAAAAAAGTATTCACATTTTTGCCGCGTTTTTCAAATCAGATATGGATTACAGGCAAAGAATTACTGAAGAGGCCGCAAACATGTTCCGTACCTATGGGATCAGGGCAGTTACAATGGACATGCTTGCCAGTCAGCTTGGAATTTCGAAAAGGACAATTTATGAGATCTTCCGCGACAGGGATGAGCTTCTGTCAGGGGTTCTGAAATATATGGAGGAGAAGCAGCAGGAACTTATAAAAAGAGTCTTTGGTGAATCAGAGAATGTAGTAGAAGCCATCTTCACCTTACTGGATCTTATGAGCGCACATATCAGAAAAATGAGCCCTGCCTTTAAACTCGATATGGAAAAGTATCATAATGATATCCTTAAAGTGCTCAGAGAAAATGGCAGGATGCCATATTATTTCGACAATGCCGAGATGCTGAAGAGAGGAATAAGTGAAGGCATTTTTCGTGATGATATTGATATTGAAGTGACAAATAATTGCATCTATGAAGTAATGAAGATGTCGGTCGACAAAGACAAGATCGGAACAGGGAAACTGGAAAAGGAAGTACTGATAAGAAATTTCTACCTGATTTATCTGAGGGGAATTTGTACTTCGAAGGGTCTTGGTTTAATAGAGTTCTATGAAAAGAAACAGAAAATAAACAATCAGACGGATTTTATAAAGGAAAAATTTTTTTAAAATGAAAAGGATTTTAATTACGGCGGCTGCATTGATGATATTAGTCCCGGCGAGGATTGATGCCCAGGGGAATGCAGGTGAGCTTAAACTTTCGGTGAAGGAAGCCCAGGAATACGCATTGATGAACAACAAGATTGTACTTGCTGCGCGTTCGGATGTGCAGGCTTCAAAGGCTGCATTATGGGAAACTATATCGGCAGCATTGCCCCAGGTAAGTGCAAGCGGTTCAATAATGAATAATCTGAAACTGATGACAACCTTGCTGCCTGGTGATTTTTTCGGAAAACCCGGAGAAAAAGTCCCGGTTACTTTTGGATCCCAGTTCAATTCCAGCGGCTCCATAGAAGCCAGTATGCTTCTGTTCAATGCACCGTTGTACATTGGTATTGAGACTACAAAACTTGCACAAAAATTAAGTGAAGAGAGTCTTACAAAGTCAGAGCTCGATACAAAAGAATCGGTCGCCTCGGCATATTTTCTTATACTTGTTTCAGAGAAGTCACTTGAGTTGCTTAACGGCAATATTGAGAATCTCAATGAAACCCTTAAATCGACAAGGGCGATGTACCAGGTTGGTATGGCTGAAGCTACCGATGTCGATCAGATGGTTTCGAATGTGACAATGGTTGAGAACAGCAGAAGCTCATTAGAAAGAACCATTGAACTCAACTATAATCTTCTGCGTTTTCAGCTTGGTGTTCCTCCGGCCACGGTTATTACTCTGACCGAAACTCTCGAAAGTCTGACTGCTCAGGTAAATGTGGAAGCGCTGTTATCACAGGAATTCGATCACACAAGAAATGTCGATTACAGGCTGGTGGAAGGACAGGAAATGATTTCCTCACTTGCCCTGAGGTCACAGAAAGCATCAGTTCTTCCCACACTGGCAGGATTCTATAATTATGGTACGAATGGAATGGGAGATAAATTATCCGATCTGAGATGGTTCCCGAATTCTGTTGTCGGCGTTCAGCTGTCAGTCCCGATTTTTGCAAGCGGACAGAGATACGCCCAGATAAAGAAAGCTCAGATAAATCTTGAAAAGGCAAAAACTACAAAGGAAATGGTTGCCGAGCAGTTGCTGATCCAGGAAAAGCAGCTGAGGTACAATCTTGTCAATGCAAATCTGCAATATCAGAGTCAGCTTCAGAACATAGATGTTTCAAAGAGGGTATATACCAGTGTCGAGAACAAGTACAGGCAGGGAATAGCCTCGAGCCTTGAACTGACACAGGCAAACAGTCAGTTTCTGCAGGCAGAAAACAATTATGTATCGGCGCTGATGAACCTGCTCCAGACAAAGATAGCACTGGATAAACTGTTGAATAACTTATAATTAATCATGAATATTTTAAAACATAGCATAATGAACTACACTAAAGCAATATCGGTTATAATGATAAGCGGTCTGATCTTGTCAGCCTGTTCATCAAAGAAATCAACTGAAGCAGCTCTTGCAGCAGCCGGAACGGCAAATACTGAAAATGCTGTTGTTCCTGTAAAGATAGTCACCCTCGAAAAGACCAGGATCGCAAGGACAATAGATTATACCGCAACCATTTTACCTTTTGAAGAAGTAAATATGGCCCCTTCGACTCCGGGGCGGATAGACAGGATTTATGTTGAAGAAGGGGACAGGGTTACAAAAGGTCAGGAGCTCTTCCTAATGGACAGAACCCAGCTTTATCAGCAGAAGGTGCAGCTTGCAAGTGTCAGCAAGGATCTTTCAAGACTTGATACACTACTCAGGATGGGAAGTGTCACCCAGCAGCAGTATGACCAGATGAAGACACAATATGATGTACTTAAGACAAACGTGGATTTCATGGAACAGAATACCCTTTTAAGGGCTCCATTCACCGGGATCGTTACCGGCAAATACTTTGAGAATGGTGAAATGTATTCCGGAACACCGACAACACAGTCAGGGAGATCGGCAATTGTTACAATAATGCAGGTCAATCCGCTCAAAGTGAATGTAGCTGTTTCAGAACAGTATTATCCACTGGTAAAGAACGGAATGAAAGCAAATATTACCGCCGATGTTTATCCCGGAGAGATTTTTACGGGAAGAGTATTCAGAAAGGCTCCGACCGTCAATTCAATAACAAGGTCATTCATCGCCGAACTTGAGCTTCCGAACAGAAATGAAATGCTTAAACCGGGAATGTTCGTCAGAGTATCGATGGATCTTGGGGAAGTGGAGACTTTTGTTGTTCCGGCAGCAGCCGTTCTGCTTCAGGAAGGTACAAATATCCGTTATGTTTTTACCGAAGTCAGTGGTATTGCTCAAAGGATTGAGGTAGCAATCGGAAAAAGGTTTGATGACCGGCTTGAAATAATTTCAGATAACCTTAAAGAAGGGGACCACCTTGTTTCAGAGGGTCAGTCACGACTTTTGAATAACGATAAGATCGAGATTGTAATGTAAAAGTAAGATATCAGAGTAATATATTTTAAGATGAGCATATATAGCACTTCAATAAAGAGACCGGTGACAACCATCCTGGTTTTCGTTGCCCTGATGGTGATAGGTCTCTATTCACTTACACAGCTACCGGTAGACCTGTATCCGGAAGTGGAACTGCCCTTCATAGGAGTTGTCACAACCTACCAGGGAGCAAGTGCATCCGATATCGAGACCAATGTAACCCGGCCTGTTGAGGATGCACTTAATTCGGTCAGTAATCTTAAGGAAATAACCTCCACTTCGAGTGACGGACTTTCTGTGATCTTCATGAATTTTGAGTACGGGACCAACCTCGATGAAGCATCCAATGATATCAGGAGTAACCTGAGCTTTATAGAGAACTTTCTTCCGGAAGATGCAGAAAATCCGATAATCATGAAATTCAATTCGAGCATGATGCCGATAATTTTTTATGCCATTACTGCAAAAGAAAGTTACCGGGGGCTTGAAAAGATTCTGGATGAAAAGATAGTTAATCCGCTTAACAGGATCGAAGGTGTCGGTTCAGTTAATCTTGCCGGAGTTCCCGGACGTAAGGTTTATATCGATGTTGATCCGCGTAAGATGGAAGCATATAACCTTACAGTTGAACAGGTAGGTAATATTCTCAGGGCAGAAAACCTTAATATGCCTGCCGGATATATTGAAATGGGACAGACGGATTATCCTCTGAGGATACAGGGAGAATTCCCCGAGAGTGATATTATGAAGAATATAGTGGTCAGCAGTTACAACGGAAATAATGTATATCTCAAAGATATTGCAGCCGTGCGTGACACTATCCGTGAAACAAGGCTCGATACACGTATAAATGGCCTTCAGGGAATGACTCTTTTTGTCCAGAAACAGTCAGGTGCGAATACGGTAAAAATTACAAAGGAGGTTGAAAAGACACTTAAAGAACTTGAGAAAAGTCTTCCTTCAGATGTTAAAATTGAAAAACTGTTTGACAGTGCAACCTTCATAAAAGATTCGATCAATAACCTTACGGAGACTCTGCTTTATGCTGCAATCTTCGTAATCCTTGTAGTTCTTTTCTTCCTCGGAAGGTGGAGGGCTACAATTATTATTATTGTTACAATTCCTATATCGCTCGTCGTGGCCTTTATTTATCTGTTTGTGACCAACGAATCGATAAATATAATATCTCTCACTTCACTGTCAATCGCAATAGGGATGGTAGTCGATGATGCCATAGTGGTACTGGAGAATATTACCCGGCATGTTGAGAGAGGCAGCAGACCCAGGGAAGCTGCAATATATGCGACAAACGAAGTATGGCTTGCCGTTATAGTGACCACCCTTACCGTTGTTGCAGTATTCTTCCCGCTTACATTCGTAACCGGTCTTACAGGTGTACTTTTCAAACAACTTGGGATGCTTGTCACAATTACAATTGTCACATCGGTTGTTGCTGCTATCACTCTTACACCGACAATGAGCGCTCTTCTGCTCAAATGGTACCCGATAAGGAAGGATGCTCCCTGGTATACTTACGACGGAAGCATAAGGAAAGGCCTTGACAGATTTGACCGTTTTTATGAAAAAACCCTCAGATGGTCGCTTCACCATAAAAAAGTTGTAATATTACTTGCACTGATTGTATTTATAGGGTCAATGTCGCTCTTTATGTTCATCGACACGGAATTCTTTCCGGAGGCAGACCAGTCAGAACTTAACATTACTATTGAATTGCAGACCGGTACAAGGGTTGATGAAACACTAAAGACAACAGATAATGTAGATAAAATTATAGCTGAAACGGTACCCGAGGTTAAGTTGTTGTCAACATCCACAGGTGTTGATGATGAAGCAGGATTTTCTTCTCTTTTCGGTGCAGGAGGAACCCATGTTATCACTTATACAATTGCACTTGTGCCTTTAGAGGAGAGGAAGAGAAGTTCAACCGAAATTGCTGATGCATTGAGGGCCGAGCTTGTAAAATTACCTGAAATAGTCAATTTCACAATAAGTACTCAGCAGGGAATGGGAAGCTTCGGGGGAAATGCTATTGCAGTCGAAGTATATGGCTATAATATTGCATCGACAAATATTGTCGCCGAAGAGCTGGCTGCAAAGATCAGAAAAATGCAGGGAGCAAAGGATGTTACAATAAGCAGGGACAAATCGAAACCAGAACTTCAGATCATACTTGACCAGGAGAAAATGATCGCCAACGGACTTAATACGGCAACTGTATCGACAATGGTAAGGAACAGGGTTGGCGGGCTGACGGCAACCCGGCTGAGACAGTCAGGCGATGAATATGATGTGATCGTCCGCTTCAATGAAGAAGCACGAAGTACACTAACCGATATTGAAAATATTGGTATAACAAATCCGGCCGGCCAGATCGTCAGGCTTGGAGAAATAGCTGATATTAAGGAATACTGGTCGCCTCCAAGTATTGAACGCAAAAGGAGAGAAAGAATAGTTACCGTATCATTTACTCCATATAAGAGATCTTTGACCGAGCTGCAGACAGAAATACAAAAAGCCATCAGTGAGACAAATATACCCTCAGATGTGATGGTCCAGATATCAGGAGCAATTGAGGACCAGATGGAATCATTCATGGATATTGCGTTCCTCATTGTCGTGAGCCTTATACTCGTTTACCTCGTAATGGCTTCGCAGTTTGAATCCCTTAAGATGCCGCTAATTATAATGTTCTCAATTCCTTTCGCATTTTCCGGTGTGGCAATCGCTCTGTTCCTGACAAATACAACATTAAGTGTTATTTCTGCAATCGGAGCAGTTATGCTGATCGGGATCGTTGTGAAGAATGCCATAGTGCTTGTTGACTTTATCAACCTGATGCGCGACAGGGGTAATGAACTATATGAGGCAGTCGCAATTGCCGGAAGATCGAGGCTGAGACCTGTTATCATGACTTCCGCAACAACAATTCTCGGTATGCTTCCTCTTGCAATGAGCAAGGGATCGGGATCAGAACTGTGGAGCCCGATGGGTATTGCCGTTATCGGAGGACTTGTTTTCTCGACACTTGTCACTCTTGTACTGGTCCCCGTAGTTTACTCTGTCTTTGCAAGACATGGCGAACGAAATAAAAGTATCGCAGTCTATTCAGGATTTGATTTTATAAGTGAAAACGGGAAAAACAAGGAATAATAAAACCAGATAATATGAAAGCATTAATGATAATATACAACCAGGCCCATACCGAAAAAGTGGAGTATCTGCTTGACAGGCTTGGTATAAAAGGATATACAATATGGGAGAATGTCCAGGGCAGCGGTACAAATACCGGAGTACCTCATCTTGGAACACATACATGGCCGGAAATAAATAAAAGCCTTCTGACG
>JAKQPD010000057.1 GCA_029564935.1 Bacteroidota bacterium | reverse complement strand
CAAAATACCTGGCAATTGATTTTCCCGTGAGGAAAACCTGGACAGCGGGGTAGGAGTGCTCCTTTGTTGAACTTCCGATAATTGATTCCCCTTTTTCCGGATCGAAATATTGCAGGCGTTCTCCCTGTGATACAGGATCGATTGCCAGAACAATGAAGCCCTTCTTTACAAGATTGAGCAAAGGAAGCTGATATGATTCAAGCCTGTATGCACCGTGACTGTGACCACTGCAGAAAAGTATGGCCGGTGCTCGTTTCTGCCTTTTGTCAGGTATGAAAAGTGATGATGTAACATAAAATCCCGGTAAAGATTCATAGATAATGTTTTCAACCTTATAACCATCCTTCTTCACAGTACCGGTAATCTTAGCGTTCAGTGGTGTTTTTTCGGGGAATGGACCAATTATTTCCCAGAGTATCTGCCGTACCTCTTTCTGTCTGTTTTTCCAGTCATTAATATCCTGAAGCTGATTTATCTTTTCAACTCTTCTTTCAAGCATCAGGTATGCTTCACCGGTCAGGTGGTGATACAGTGAATTTGAAGCATCACTGTATTGCAGCCAGTTGTTTGTCAACACGTTAAGTTCATCTTTTGTCTGACCGCTCAATATGGTGACGGATAATGAGAAGTAAAGGGTTAAAAAGGTCTGTATTTTATTCATGAGTAGCTGGTTTTATAGTATTTTATTATCAATAAGATACTTAACAGATTCCTGCACAGCCTGTAATGAAGTATAGCGTGGCTGGTAATTTATAAGTCTCTTTGCCTTTTCAATACTGCAATTGGGACTGTGGGCAATATGATCCCAGGTTGCATCGGCATCTTTTTCATTTACTGTTTGTTTCCATTCTTCCCATGGTAAGAACTTAAGCTTTGGTTCCTTTCCAAACCAGGCAGCCATTGCAGTCGCATAGCCTCTCAATGTAAGAGCCTGTGGTGATACAATGTGAAAGCTTTCACCAATAACAGAACTGCGGTTGTTGATTGCTTTAACAAAGGCCTGTGCAACGTCATCGGCATGGACATGATGGACGGTTTCAAGTCCGAGATTGGGAAGGATTAGTTCTTCACCTGCAGCAAGCTTTTTGTAAACAACGGGATTGAAGTTACCTGCAGGATTAAGAGGAATCCATCCCGGTCCGACAATATGACCCGGATGTATAATGGTTGCCGGGAAACTTGTCCTGTGTGAAAATGACAACAGCCATGATTC
>JAKQPD010000083.1 GCA_029564935.1 Bacteroidota bacterium | reverse complement strand
CACTCCTCCGCATTTCAGGCCCGCACATATTGAGGCAGCAGTAAATGCAGGTAAGCATATATTCCTCGAGAAACCTTGTGCTGTTGACGCTGTGGGAGCAAGATCGGTACTCGTTTCAGTCGAAAAAGCAAAGCAGAAGGGCCTTTGCATGATCAGCGGTACCATTTACAGGGTATCAAAGGATTATATGGAAACAAAAAGAAGGGTAATGAATGGTGAAATAGGCGAGATAGTCAGCGCCCATGTCATAAGGAATGGCGGTTCGTTATGGGTAAGAAAAAGACAGCCACAGTGGACCGACATGGAGTATATGCTCCGTAACTGGGGTAATTTCTGCTGGCTTTCAGGAGATCATATTGTCGAACAATTCATTCATCAGGTGGATCTGATGAACTGGTACCTGGGGAAGAACCCTGTAAAGGCTATAGGATGGGGTGGACGTCAGAGAAGAGTGACAGGCGATCAGTATGACTTTTTCAGTATAGAATATGTCTATGATAACGGAATGCATACACATTGTGCAGCCCGCCAGATATCAGGCTGTTCAAACCTTACACAGGTTCAGATCGTTGGTACTGAAGGATATGCCGATGCAAAGGGAATACTTTATAATTTGAAGGGTGAAGAAATTTGGAAATATCCGAAACCCGAGGAATCTGATCCTGACCAGACCTGGGCAGTGAAAGATCCGTTCGTCCAGGAGCATATTAATCTTGTAACAGGTATCAGAACAGGTAATGTTGTAAATGATGCCGAAGCACAGGTAATGTCGACACTCGTAACAATTATGGGTCGTGAATCGGCTTATACCGGGAAGGATGTTACCTGGGAGGAACTGATGAATTCTGATCAGCGACTCGGTCCGACAACCTACGAATTCGGACCGGTGCCGGGAATTCCTGAAACTATACCGGTAATCGGAAATGAACCGAATTTAACATAAAGGATTATGAACAGACGTCAGTTTACCAGGCAAACCATCATGGCTACAGCCATGGCGTCGGTTGCAGCAGTTCCCGGCTTACCGGGAATTGTTCTTCCCCCTTCACGGACTATAAAAAAAGGAATAATGTGGGGAAGCAATGGGGTTGGAAAAACCATTTCAGAGAAATTCCAGTCGGCTAAAGCAGCAGGTTTTGATGGTATCGAGGCTATGAGCCATCTCGACCGCAACGAAGTGCTTAAAGCGATGGATGCAACCGGCTTACCGGTACCAAGTGTTTGCGGTGCCATGCACTGGAAATACCTCCTGTCAGACCCCGATCCCCAGGTAAGGGGAAACGGTGTCGAGGCTCTTAAACTCTCACTCGAAGATGCCAAAGCATTCGGCTGCGATACGGTCTTGCTTGTCCCGGGTCGGGTTAATGACACCGTCAGCTATGATGAATGCTGGAGCAGATCGACGGAAGAGATCAAAAAGGCTATTCCCCTGGCAGAAAAGCTCAACGTGAAGATCGCAATTGAGAATGTCTGGAACAACTTCCTTCTGAGCCCTATCGAAGCGGCAAATTATGTCGATCAGTTCCGGACACCTGTTGTCGGATTCTATTTCGATTGCGGGAATATCCTTGCATACGGATGGCCGGAACAATGGATAAGGATCCTTGGGAAGAGAATCGCCAAGGTTCACATCAAGGAGTACAGCAGGAAGATTGCAGATACCCAGGGCAAAGGTGCCGGGTTTAAAGTCAGCCTTCGTGAAGGCGACGTCAACTGGCCTGAAGTGATGAAAGCCCTCGATGAGATCGGCTATCACGACTGGGCAACAATTGAGCAGCCGGGAGGTAATACTCCTGAGGGATTGAAAGATCTGTGTGACAGGCTGAAGCTAATAATAGAAAGTTGAAAGAACGGCGCAGGGGCGCAGGGGCACAAAGGCACAGGGGCGAAAAGGGACAGGGGAGAGAGGATAGTGAAGGCGCTGGCGCGTTAGGGGTTGCGGCGTTAGGGCGTTATGGTGTTACGGCATTACGGTGTTATGGTGTTACGGCGTTATGGTGTTACGGTGTTATGGTGTTACGACGTTGGGGTGTTGAGGTATTTGGTTGCCGGAACAGAATATTATAAGTAAATATAATAAAGATGAAAAGACATTTGACTTATCTGTTAACAGGTTTAGCAGGTCTTGGTTTTCTATTGGTTTCCTGCTCGGAAAAAGAGAGCGTAACCAATGTCGGACATGAGTTCAATGAATACTATTCCGGAGAATATCTGAACCGGATTGCTTTCCCGATAGGAGGGATAGGAGCCGGAATGTTTTGTCTCGAAGGAACCGGTGCCATTTCACATATGTCGGTAAGGAACCGTCCGGAAGTCTTCAATGAACCCTGTATGTTTGCAGCGGTAACAGTGAAAGGAATTGAAAATGGTTCGAGGATTATTGAAGGCCAGGTGCCTTCATGGAAGCATTTCGGTCTGCCAGGTTCGGGTAACGGATCAGGAGGCACAACCTGGGGGCTGCCACGTTTTAAAAACGCCAGCTTCCTGGCGAGATTCCCTTTTGCATCGATAGAATTATCGGATGAACAGTTGCCTCTTGATGTGACAATCAGGGGCTGGAGCCCGTTCATCCCGACCGACGCCGATAATTCAAGCCTTCCGGCCGGCGCTCTTGAGTATACTTTTAAGAATACCGGGAATTCGAAAATCGAAGCAGTATTCTCCTATAATTCGAAGAACTTCATGAAGCAGTCCGGAGGTAAAGCAAGGATAAAGCCAATTTCGGGAGGATATATCTTATCGGAGGAAGGAACGAAAGTGAACCCGGAAAAGAAGGGCGATTTTGCCATTTTTACCGGAGAGACCGGAACGATTGTAGATCATTGCTGGTTCAGGGGCGGATGGTGGGATCCGCTTACAATTACATGGAATTCAATCCTCAGGGCAGAGACAAGGAATACTTCACCGGCTGATGCTGATGCCCCGGGTGCATCATTATACCTGCCTTTTGAACTCGGTCCGGGTGACTCAAAGACAATCAGGCTAATGATGACATGGTATGTTCCGGATACGAACCTGAAATACGGACAGGATCCTGAAAAGCCCGTCGATGAAGAGTGTGATGATCCTGCCTGTTCGTGTAAGGACCCATTCTATAAACCCTGGTATTCCGGTAAATTCACCTCGGTAAATGAGGTAGCTGAATACTGGAAAACAAATTACAATGATCTGCTTCAGAAGTCTGAGCTGTTCAGCGCTTCATTCTACAAAAGCACACTTCCTCCTGAAGTTATCGAGGCGGTAGCTGCCAATCTGACTATCATCAAATCCCCCACGGTTCTTCGTCAGCGTGACGGAAAACTCTGGAACTGGGAAGGATGCAGTGACAACTCAGGCTGTTGTGCCGGATCATGTACACATGTCTGGAATTATGCCCAGGCTATTCCTCATCTGTTTCCAAAACTTGAAAGGACACTCAGGGAAACTGAATTCTTCCCGAGCCAGGATAGCGAAGGACATCAGACCTTCAGATCGGCATTGCCGATAAGACCTGTGGCTACAACTTTCTATGCTGCATCCGACGGTCAGCTTGGAGGGATAATGAAAGTTTACCGCGACTGGCATATCAGCGGAGATACGGAATGGCTGAAGAAACTTTTCCCGCAGGTAACTGCGAGCATGGATTACTGCATCAAAACCTGGGATCCCCGTTCAACCGGCACTCTTGAGGAACCTCATCATAATACATATGATATTGAATTCTGGGGACCCGACGGTATGTGCACAAGCTTTTACCTCGGAGCATTGAAGGCATACTGTGAAATGGGCACACATCTCGGGCAGGATGTCACAAAATACAACGATCTGTATGAGAAAGGGAGAAAAGCTATAGAATCTGAACTTTATGACGGTGAATATTTTATTCAGAAGATAAAGTGGGAAGGACTAAATTCAACCGATCCGGTAAAAGCCTCCGAAGGTTCATGGTCGTCAGAATATTCTGAAGAAGCCCGGGAACTTCTGAAAAAGGAAGGGCCGAAATACCAGTATGGTTCGGGATGCCTCTCTGACGGGATCCTTGGAGCCTGGATAGCCGGTGTATGCGGACTCGATGATATTATTGATCCTGTAAAAGTTAAAAGTCATCTGAATTCGGTTTTCGGATATAATTTCAGGAATGATCTTACAGTACATTCAAATCCTCAGAGACCTTCCTATGCACTTGGCAATGAAGGAGGATTACTGCTGTGCAGCTGGCCGAAAGGAGGAAAGATGTCATTGCCGTTTGTTTACAGCGATGAAGTGTGGACAGGAATAGAATACCAGGTAGCCGCCCATCTGATGACAATGGGAGAGGTTGAGAAAGGCCTTGAGATAGTCCGTGCCGCAAGGAAAAGATATGACGGGCAGATAAGGAATCCTTTCAACGAGTATGAATGCGGACACTGGTATGCAAGGGCAATGTCGAGCTACGGAATGCTCCAGGGACTGACGGGAGTCAGATATGACGCCCTGACACAAAAGTTGTTTATTGATTCAAAGGTCGGAGATTTTACCTCATTTATTTCAACAGCTACCGGTTTCGGAAATGTAATATTTGAAAAAGGCAAAGCGACTCTCGATGTGGTTTTTGGAGATATTACGGTAAAAGAGTTTGTAGTGAAATAAACAGCAAAGGAAATAAGATAACCGCAAAGGGCGCTAAGAAGGCGCAAAGATCGCAAAGAAAGACACATAATTTAACTCCAAACGGGGCACAAAAAAATCATGCAGATCTTTCTGAAGGCTGGTGGGAGTCTACTATTTCTCTTAGCGTACTTTGCGCTTTCTTTGAGCCCTTTGCGGTTAAAAACAGGTCATATTTATTACTATTTATCAATCTCATACTCAAAATAAGGTAATCTGAACTTCGGTGCCCTTCTTTTCGGCAGAGAGGTAGCCGGCATAGATTGTAGCGATCGTATCTGCTGCAAGAGTGCTGTTACTTTCGACAGGATCGCCGAAGGCAGCAGAACGGTAAAACGCTTCCATTTCATGCTGATAACCCGTAAACCAGCTCTCATCAGGTGAAACTGATGACCATCCCTGCTTTGTCTCGGTTTTTTCTACGATATAAACATCCTTAAAATGCTTCTCATCAGGGGTATATGTCTGCATTGCATTATTGGGATTAATATTGCAGACCGTTCTGTGATTGTTTGTATTCAATTCAATCCAGTTATGAACTCCCCCGAGCACCAGCTCACTTGCGAATATATCTGCAAAAGTCCCGTCCTCAAAAACAATATGCATCATTGCAAAATCCTCGATATCGGTGTACGTTGTTCTAAGGTGTCCTTCATTTTTATATCCCGGCATTCTTGTAACGACATGAGTGCGTGCTGTTATAGCGGCAGGTCTTATCGGTTTCCCATTACCTGTCATCCCCTCGACCTGTTTAAAATACAATGCTGCAGAAAGCGGATGGCAACCTTTCCCCATCATCGATCCTCCTCCCGAGAACTTCCACTGCCCGTAAGTAAGGGAATGTGAGCCCGAATGAGATTCCTCTCCATGCATCCAGATTATCTGTGCCTTTGTTTTCCGGATCATGTCACTTTCTTTCATTATGGCCGGTGCATAGATCCAGTTTTCGGCATACATTATTTTACCTTTACTCTTCTTTTCGGCATCAATCATTCTTTTTACAGATGCAAGAGCCTGCTGAAGTCCTTCTTCCCGGGGGAATTTATCACCGTTAAAATCTTTGCTTCCGTCGCCGAAATAACCTGTAAATGGTTTTTCAACTATTACATGTTTATTCTTGCGGAGGGCTGCAATGACGATAGGTTCATGTGTTAAAGGAGGAGTACAGACATGAATGACATCGACAGCGTCGATCAGTTCGTCAATGTTGCCATATGCTTTAAGGTTACGGGGATCTGTAAATTGTCCGAGTTTTTCCCTGGTGGGAGAGAAAGCCCCCTTTATATCAACTTTAACACTGAAGACCCTTAGCAAAGCTTCATAATGGAATTTTGCAGCGAACCCCGATCCGGCAATACCACAATTTATTGATTTTTCTTTCATGGTATAATTTATTCTGTCATAATTTTTAAACCACGGAGTTTTACTGTTTATAAACTCAGTGAAACTCCGTGTAACTCAGTGTAACTCCGTGGTTAAATTCCTATTTCCCTGAGTTGCTTACAAAAGCAATCTGTTTGCTGTCGGGTGACCAGGAGGGGACGTTGATCGTACCCTGACCACCATAAAGCCATGCAATTACCTTCGGTTCGCCACCTTCAGCAGGCATTAATCTCAGCATTACCCGTTTGTATGAAGGATGTGAATTTGGTTCGATATCGGCCGGGAATGAAATGAATGCTATCCACTTACCATCTGGTGAAACATGGGGAAACCAGTCATTATAGCTGTCGGAAGTCATCTGTTCCATAGATGATCCATCGGGTTTCATTCTCCATATCTGCATTGTTCCGTTAAGATTACCGTTGAAATAAATATACTTACCATCGGGAGAATACTCGCATCCGTCCACATGCTGTCCCTCTTTGATATTTGTAAGGGCGACCTCCTTTCCGCCTTTTATTGAATTCCTGTAAATATTATAAACAGGTATATTATTCCGCTGGCCCACATATAA
Source organism: Bacteroidota bacterium (assembly GCA_029564935.1). GTDB lineage: Bacteria > Bacteroidota > Bacteroidia > Bacteroidales > VadinHA17 > LD21. The sequence continues at coordinate 1,080 of JAKQPD010000083.1, read as the reverse complement.
AACTTCTTTATTGTTCGGCGCCCATCCGTGCCAGTAAGAAGGTGTATTTTCAGTTACCATTTTCGGTTTGCCTCCTTTGAGCGGAAGAACATAGACAGTCGAACCTCCCCCCGGCAATCCCTCACGCTGGTGGCTGATGGCAAGCAGTTTGCCATTAAATGATATTCCGTGATCATTATTATTGCGGTTGGCAAATCCCGTGTTCAGAACTTCCGGTTCTCCTCCCGTAACAGGGATTTCATAAAGGAGCCCGTCCATATTGAAGAGCAGTTTTGTTCCATCAGGCATCCAGTTGGGGGCTTCAAACCTTCCTTGCTTTTCATAAATAACCATTCTTTTCCCGTCAAAGACATTCATTATTTCAAGCCGGCATCCCGGATATCCGTCCTTGCCGGCATTATGATTGTCACCGACAGGCTTATCGATTCTTACATTCCATATTGTTGCTTCCTCGACCACATCGGGATTATGAGAACAAACAAACAGTCCGGCCAGGATCTCATCAGGCAGGTTGATCATTTCGTACGATCCTATGTTTTCAAGTGGTTCCCCCGGATGAGCGGCTCTCATGAAAATGACTTTGCCCGCACGCTCAATCTGAAGGACCTCATATTTGGAACCCCGGGCAAAGATCTGGTCTTCAGGGTCCTTCATCGGAGCTCCGTTATTATCCCTCCATTGAAGAAGTGTAAGACCGTCACCATGCAGTGTCGCTGAAATATGTGGTGAACTTTTATCTGTTGAGCTTCTGAGCATCCATCCTGTTTTTCTGTGGAGTTCAACTCCCTTGCCTTCAAATTTGAAATTAGCCGTAAGGATGAAATCGCCCTTGATCTTATTATACAGATAATGAAACTCATCTCTTTCGAACCAGATATTATAACCCGATCCTTTGATTGTATAGGTTTGATCAGTTTCATTATAAACAGATATACCCCGGTTCTTTGGATTACCGATATCGGCTGAAGAACTGAAGATGCCGATGGATGGGTCCTGTGCCTTTACATTATTAATAATGAGGCAGAAGATCAATACTAATAAATTTTTCATCTTTCAAGTAGTCTTGGATTTATAAAAATA
>JAKQPD010000043.1 GCA_029564935.1 Bacteroidota bacterium | reverse complement strand
CTTAATCCCTGTGTGCCACAACCGATATATCCGATTGTAAGTTTGTCATTCGGAGCGACATATCCCGGTCCTCCAAGTACACTTCTCGGAACAACTGTCAGAGCCAGAGAACCGGCAGCAGCTGAACCAAGAAATTCACGGCGATTGATTTTTTTTGATTTTGTCATATTTAATGGGGTTAAAGGTTAAAAAACTTTGATGAGTATAGTTGTAAGAAAATCAAATTTATAAAATTTATCGGGAACCGAATACTCAGGCTTTATTTGTTTAATTCCTGTGATACATTATAATTTAAATAACAGAGAAAGTTGAATTAACCACCCCGGCCAGACAATATATATTTCTGCAAGTCCGAAGGTTTCTGTGTCTGGCCACCCCTCCTTTAAAAGGAGGGGAAACTTATTTACTTATAAATCATTTAATTAAAGTAGTTAATGGTATCAAAAATTCCTTAGTTTAACAGCTATGCTCTGTGACCCTTCGTGCCATTCCACCCCTTCGCCTCTTAACCGATTTGCCTCTGCGCCGTTGCGCCTCTGTGCCGTTGTGCCTTTTATTCTACAAACTGTCTCGCATAATACTTTGCCGTGAGCTTTTCTCCGGTGGCTTTTTCTATCATTTCGTTCCAATAATATCTTGCACCCGGCAGAAATATTTTTTCCTTAAGATATTCTCCTGCAGCCTTTTCTCCAACAAGTGAGAGGTTTTTAGTTATATTGGCTTCAATATATCCGTACAGCTGTGAAGCCAGAAGCTCACCGAGAAGGTAATTATGGTAATAACAGGGATAGAGTGCAACATGTATTTTTGTTGCCCAGTCAGGCATATTCCGTCCTTCGGGTCTTGTCAGCATCTGGTATTTTTCTGCAAGATCCCACCAAAGTTTGTTAAGGTCCTGGTCAGGGTTTTCGTACATTGATTTCTCAAAACGGTACATAACCTGTACCCAGCGGCTGAAGACAAGCATCTCCAGTCTCAGGGATTTTCCGGCATTGTCAGAGATCTTTTCTGCTTCTTCCCGGCTGATAATTCCCATTTTTTGCATCCAGCCGGGATCTTTGGCAAGCCTTCCGAAAAAGTTTGCAATTGCCTCGGTTGTAAATGTGTGAGCCGCATCGCGTAATGTGAAAGGAAGGCTCCTGTCGTTATAATAGGAATAAACTCCATGGCCGAGTTCGTGAAGAATAGTATTCATCCAATAGGAATCGGGACGTATGTTATCAAGTGTTCTAACATCACCTTCACGGTCGATATCCGTACAGAAAGCGTGCTGGTTCTTCCCGGGTTTCTCATACAGGTCACTCTTTGCCAGGATAGCATCGACATTGAGTCCGATCCCGTCATAGAATGTTGCAGCAAGTTTTACCGGATCCTGGGATGCATAATATTTATCGAAATCTACAGGATAAATTTCGGGAGCTTCCTGGAAATACCTGTTCTGGTAGTGCCATGGACGAAGTTCCGATGTTTTTATCCTGTATTGCTTCGAAAAATATGTATCAATATCATTTTTGAGACTTGCAAAATTATCCCTGGTGAGGTTATCGAGTTCATCCAGTATTGCCGTAACCTCTGCCGGATCCTGTCCCGAGAGTTTCAGGCTCATTTCATGGTAATTGCCAAAGCCGAGTTTTGTGGCGATCAGATTGCGGTGTTTTACAAGTGCAATAATTTCTTTTTCCACTTCCGGCCCGATCATCTTATGAGCTTCCCATGCTGTACGGAGTTCGTCGCTGTTTTTGGAGTTCCTTAAAACATCCTCCACCTGATTGTCCGAAAGTTCTTTTCCGTTGACCTTTGCCCTGAAGTTCAGGTATTTTTTATTGATCTCAGTTTCCATTCTCAATCGTTGTGAAATAAGGGCTGTGTCGACCTGGTTACCAAGATATGCATCATACAGCAGGTCGAGCTGCCGGGCCAGAAGCGGATCCTTTACCGCACCTGATTCCTTTATCTCTTTGAGTTCCTTAAAAGCTGCCGCATCGGTGAACAGCTTTGTATATTCAAAGGAAGCCTTTTCGCTAATCGCCAGATCTTCATCACTTCCTGATATATTGGCGTTCCATGATGTTATACCGGCTTCACGGTAAAGAGGAATGGAAACCTTTTCGAACTCAGAAATGAATTTTTTCATTCTGCTCTCCATCTTTTCCTGTTCTGATGCACAGGAATTCAATATAATAAATACCACTGCACTAATGTTTAGAATAGTTTGTTTTCTCATTTTTCAGAAGGTTTAAGACTTACGAAGGTAATAAAATGCATCTTTTTTCATTATGGTTCGGGTAAAACTTTTAAATTTGAATTTCTTCTCTGATATGCTGAAAAGTCAATGGAAATAATTTTTTATATCGGAGCATTCTTTGCCGGTATCCTGATAGCCTGGCTGATCACAAGATCGGTCATGGTTTCGAGGATTAGGGCTAAAATTGCAGAGATAGAGGATCTTACAAGGAAGAACAGTTTTCTTGAAGCGAATCTCCGGGCGCAGGAAAAGAGCCTTGAAGAGGTAAAGGATGCTATGCTGAATACATTCAAGGCAGCAGCATCGGATGCACTTCTTCAGAATAACCTTCAGTTCATTAATCTGGCAAAGCCTCAGCTGGAAGCCCAGGTGAATGCTTCAAAGAGTGATCTCGAGCAGAAAAAAGTTGCTATAGAGGAGATGCTTAAACCGGTGAAGGAAGCTATTGACAGCTATAAATCGAAGATCGACCAGCTGGAGGTAGGATCGAGCAAGACATTCGGCGAGATCTCGAAAACTCTGGCGGATCTTCAGAAAACCCATAATTCTCTTCAGAAGGAGACAGGCGCTCTTGTCAATGCCCTCCGTAATCCCAGGGTCCGTGGACGGTGGGGCGAGATCGGTCTTAAACGTGTTGTTGAGTTTTCGGGAATGTCAGCCCATTGTGATTTCATGGAACAGGCATACAGGGAAGGAGAAGATTCGACCATGAAGCCGGATATGATAATCAATCTTCCCGGAAACGGACATATAGTAGTCGACTCCAAGCTTCCCCTCGATGCATATCTTGACGCCCTTGAGACAGATGATGAGCAGATCCGGACCCGGCTTTTTGAAAAACATGCCAGGGATCTCCGCGATCATGTGAACAAGCTCAGCAAAAAGCAATACTGGTCCCAGTTTGAGAACACTCCTGATTTTGTTGTTCTCTATATGGAAGTGGAATCGGCATTCAATGTAGCCCTGATGACCGACAAAACCCTTCTGCAGGATGCAATGAATAACAAGATCATCCTCACAACTCCCACAACCCTTATTGTTGTATTGAAGTCTGTCGCAATGTCGTGGCAGCAGCATAACATAACCGAGAATGCCATGCAGATAATGAATGCTGCAATGGAACTGTACAGCAGGGTAAGTGTTTTTGCAGATCATTTTGAGAAAGTAGGGACAGGCTTGAAAACAGCTCTGAAAGGATTCAACGATGCGGCAGGTTCATGGGAAAGCCGTGTTATTCCTGCCGGAAGAAAGCTGGAACAGCTGCAGGCAACTGATAATAAAGGAGTGTTGCCCGGTCTCGATATAATAGACAATCCTGTAAGGGAAATCAGGAAACCTGAAGAATAGGATAATGATATTTATAATGTTTTACCATTCAGAAATATGATCAGACGAATCACTTTGAACTTATTGGCTGTGTCGTTAATTTCCCTCTTCCTGATGATCTACTGCAGCAGCGGCTCCGGGAAAAAAGATACGGCAAAAGTATCTGCAGAGTTGCCTGAATATGACAGCACATACCTTTTCAACGGAAAGGACCTTGATGGATGGGAGATCACAAATTTCGGTCCGCAGGGACCGGTCTATGTCTCAGGCGGATCAATTGTTCTGGGAATGGGAGAAGGATGTACAGGTATAACCTGGAAGAAAGATTTTCCTGAAAAGGATTACATGGTAAGCCTGGAAGCAAGACGCGTACAGGGGAATGATTTTTTCTGCGGAATGACATTCCCCGCAGGTAAGGAGCCTTGTTCCCTGATAGTAGGGGGCTGGGGAGGGACAACAGTGGGATTAAGCAGCATCAATTCGATGGATGCTTCTGAAAACCAGACAACCAACTTTATTGTATTTGAAAAAGAAAGATGGTACAGGATAAGTCTTCTTGTTCATGCCGATACAATAAGGGCGACAATCGACGATAAGGTGGTTGTGAACTATGTGAAAGACAAATTTGATGAACTCTCAATCCGACCGGAAGTGGAGCTTTCAAAGCCCTTCGGTATCGCATCCTGGTATACAACAGCAGAATTAAAGAATATCAGACTGGAAAGGATTGGAAATTAAGAAAAAAATTAACCACGGAGTTGCACTGAGTTTGCACGGAGTTAAACTGTTTTCATAACTCCTTGAGACTCCGTTAAACCCCGTGAAACTCCGTGGTTAAGACTTTGGAACCAATAGCAAATTAGATATGAGAAAGTTTTATTATTTATTTCTGTTAGCTGTTTTCCTGGTCTCATGCAAGACCAGTCAGCTGTCACTGACTGTCGTGGAACCCGCGCCTGTCACTCTTCCACGGGAATTAAAGAAGGTGGGAGTGATAAACCGTAGTATCCCTACCGACCAGACAAAGACACTGGATATAGTTGACAAAGCCCTTTCACTCGAAGGTGCAGACCTCGATAAGGACGGGGCTGAGCAGTGTATTCTGGGACTGACGGATGAGCTTATGAACAACCGCCGGTTTGATGAAGTTAAGAATCTAAGTGATATTGATTTCAGGACCCCGAAGCTGGGAGATATATTTCCTAACCCGCTTTCCTGGGAGATCGTTGATAAGATATGCAAAGAAAGGGGCATCGATGCGATTTTTGCACTTGAGTTTTATGATACCGAAACAAAACTGAATTATTCAACGGGCAAATCAGAAATTAAAACACCCCTTAATATAGCAATCCCGGCAGTCGAACATCGTGCGAACATGGAGACGCTGGTCAAAACAGGATGGAGGATATATCTTCCGGCCGGCAGAGTGATTGCTGATGAATTCAGGCATCTTGAATCAGTTGTATATACCGGTAAGGGAGTCAATCCGCTCGTTGCTGTAGCCGGTCTGGGAAAACGCAAAGACGCAATAAAGGAAGTCAGCAATATGGCTGGTCATGGTTATGCTTTAAGGCTCATTCCTTTTGAGTTACGCGTAATGCGGGATTATTTTGTTAAGGGAAACTACAATTTTAAAATAGCAAAAAGAAAAGCACAAACGGGTAAATGGGATGAAGCCGGATTGTTATGGGAAAAGGAGACAACAAACCCGAAACCTGAGATTGCCGGCAGAGCCTGCCATAATATGGGCATAATCAATGAGATAAACGGGGATGTTGATGCCGCTCTGTCATGGGCACAGAAAGCTTATGAGGATTATAATATAAGAAAATCCCTTGAATATACACGGATCCTTGAGAACCGGTTAATGAAAAGGGAAATACTGAGGGAGCAGGAGCAATAAAAGCTCAGGGCGCAGGGCACAGAGCACAGGGCGCAGGGCACAGGGCGCAGGGCGCAGGGCACAGGGCGCAGGGCACAGGGCGCAGGGCACAGGGCTCAGGGCGGAGGGCAGAGGGCGGAGGGCGACAGAGTGAATAGCGAAGAGAGATTAACCGAATAGGAACTATAATGAAGAAGATATTCTTCCGCATAACCATATTATTATTTTACGGATCAGTCTGTTGCTATTCAGATCTTTCAGGAAGAAATATTTTAAGTGAACCTCAGGATACCCTTCAGGGAAAACAATTCCTATATAATGGACGTATATGGTGGAATCAACATATAAAGGTTCGCGGTCATGCTTATTACCTTTCCGGTGAATTTCTTCCGGGGAATGTCATAATTAACGGGAACGAGTATAAAGACCTGAAGATCAAATGGGATATCTTCAGCGATGAGGTCGTGCTTTTTGTGAATCCCAAAACGATAATTTTTCTCAATAAGGAGAGGGTTGACAGCTTCACTTTATGTTATGAAAATATAGTGCATTCAGTCAGAAATTTCGGAAGTGATTCAGCAGGTGTTATAAATGGCTATGCCAGTATGCTTTATGAAGGCCCTTCTGCATTTTATGTGAAATTCTTTAAGAAGATTGAACCCCTTGCAGAAGAGAAGAAATATGACAGGTTTTTCCAGGCTCACAGGATGTATATATTTCATAACGGAGAGCTGATGCCCTTTTCAAATAAAAAAGGATTGCTTGATATTCTTGAAGACAGAAAGAACGAATTACAGGTTTTTATAAAAGAAAAAAGGCGAGGCATTTCGCGGAAGGATCCTTTTTCTTTTGTCCCGGTGATAAGGTATTATGACAGTTTAAGAAATAACTTACCCTGACTAGGTGAAAACGGGCCTGACCATATTATTTTTTCTTTTTGTAATTGAACTACCTGCAGGGGCACAGGATAAATATTTAATTGACAGTGATCTTTCCGGACTGGAATTCAGGGAATTTGCAGAAAGGTGCGAAGCTAAATTTCCGGTAAAATTCTTTTACAGGGACGAGTGGATCAGTGATCTGCGGGTTGGAGATATTGAAGACGGAATGACTCTTACAGAGGTTCTCGATCGCCTGTTCAGGGACAGATCCCTTTATTATTATTATGATGATGGAGGAAATATTGTAATCACAAGGGACTATGCAATTAAGCTGGAGCAGAAAAGTACGGACAAAGAGGAGAAATATATTCCGGGCATCGATTACGGGAAGGCAGCAGCAGAATCTCAAAATGCCGGCAATCTTGTAGTTGACATAGGAAATGCTAATGACAAAAACAAAAGCGGGAATGTAATTTTATCGGGTTATATTACAAATACTGATACAAAAGAGCCGGTCGCGGGAGCAACTGTTTATATGCCGAAACTTTCAGTCGGAACTGTCTCGAATGAATTTGGTTTCTACGCCCTGACGGTTCCAAGGGGAAGTTACTCAACCCGTATTTCGTTCATCGGGATGAAAGAACGTCAGGTGGATATAAACCTTTACGGGTCAGGAGAACTGAATATAGATCTTAAGAGCACCCTTGTACCATTAAAGGAGACTGTGATTTCTGCAGACAGGAATGTAACACTTCAGAGATTTGAGGTGGGCGTTGAGAGGATCAATATTGTATCTTTCAAACTGATGCCCACATCAATGGGGGAATCAGATATAATCAGGACTATACTTCTGATACCGGGAGTCAAGTCTGTCGGAGAAGGATCAGCCGGTTTCAATGTAAGAGGAGGTTCTGCCGATCAGAATCTTATATTGCTTTACGGAGCACCGGTATATAACTCTTCTCATTTCTTTGGTTTTTTTCCAGCCGTGAACTCAGATATAATAAAGGATGTGACACTTTATAAAGGCGGTATACCGGGAAAGTACGGAGGAAGGATATCCTCGGTGCTCGATATAGTACCCAGGGAGGGAAACAGGAAAGAGTTTGCAGGAAATGCAGGAATAAGTCCCATTACAACACATATTGTTGTGGAAGGTCCTCTGAAGAAAGATACATGTTATTACCTTCTTGCAGGCAGAACAACCTATTCGAACTGGATACTGGGATTGCTGGAAGATCCCGGATTAAGGAACAGCAGCGCTTCATTTTATGATCTGAATGCCAGGGTAGCATATGATCTGAATAAGAATGATAAAATTGACCTGTCCGCTTATTACAGCTATGACGGCTTCAGATTCAACTCGGATACAATGTATAAATATCATAACAATATATTATCGCTGAAATGGCGTCATTTCTTCAGCAGCAGGCTTTTTTCAGGTCTGACGCTGAATAATAGTTATTACGATTACGATATTTCAGGAACGGATATCCCCGGCGAAGCATTTTCACTTTCTCACAGAATAAACAGTTCAGCCCTGAAAGCAGATATCAACTGGTTCCCGGGGAGCAGGAACGAATTTAATTTCGGCGCTGATCTTATCCGTTATGATGTTCTTCCCGGAGGTATAAGACCATTAGGTGATTCTTCAATTGTTGTTCCGGAGACTATTGAAAGACAAAGAGCACTGGAATCAGCTGTATATTTTGAGGATAAATTTATCCTGACAGAACATCTCTCCCTGAACGCAGGAATCAGATTATCATCATGTTTTGCTTTTGGTCCCGGCACTTTCTACGTTTATGATGATAAATATCCAAGGAGCATATCATCCATAACTGATACGGTCAGTTTCGGCAGGTCCCAAAATTACAGGACATACCTCGGGCCTGAGTTCAGATTATCACTTAATTACAGGATGAATGATAACAGTGCCATCAAGATAAATTATAACCGGACCAGGCAATATCTTCATCTACTCTCAAACACCATATCCATTTCACCCACCGATACATGGAAGCTCTGCGATTATTATCTCAAACCGCAGACAGGTGATCAGATCGCTGCAGGGTACTACCGGATGCTTAATCACAATAAGATAGAAGCATCTCTGGAAGTATATTATAAAACAATAACCAATATGGTTGATTATAAGGGGGGAACCAATCTTGTGATGAACAGGTATATCGAAAGAGACCTGATCGATGTTGAAGGGAAAGCTTATGGCCTGGAACTCATGTTAAGGAAGGAGGAGGGAAGGTTCAGATGGAGTGCAGGATATACTTATTCAAGAATACTTGTCCGAAGCACAAGCAGCCTCAGGGAGGAGAAAATAAATTCAGGTAACTGGTTCCCGGCCAATTACGATAAACCCCATGATCTGGTACTTACATTAAATTATTTATATTCACGCCGTATGAGCCTGTCGGCAAGCTATAACTTCAGTTCAGGCCGGCCGGTAACCTATCCGGTTGCAGTATATAAAATAGGTGATATAGTGATGACCCATTTTTCAGAGCGTAATAAGTACAGACTTCCTTACTACTCGCGCTTTGACCTGTCGATGAAGTTCAGCGGAAATCTGAAATCAAAAAAAATCGCTCATCCAAACTGGATATTTTCAATTTATAATCTGCTCGGACGCCAGAATATATACTCAGTCTATTTTAAATATGACAGGAACATTGTAAAAGGTTATATGTTATCGGTTTTTGGCCGACCGATACCATCCCTGACCTTCAATTTCGATTTTTAAATATGAAATACAACACAATTTTAATAGTATTTCTTCTTATTCTGCTTGTAACAGGCTGTGTGATTGAATTTATACCTCAAATAGAGGAGGAACGCAGACTGCTCGTTGTTGAAGGTCTGATAACAGATGAATACAGGACAAACAAAATAAAACTGTCATATTCGGTGCCGGCAGGTAAAATAGTTATATTTCAGCCTGTAAGAGGTTGCCAGGTACGTATCACTGATGAAAAAGGAAATTATCACAGCCTTAAGGAAACATCACCAGGTACATATGTCACGGATTCAACAAAATTCAGAGGACGTGTGAACGGGAAATATTCTCTTGATATCCATACAGGGTATTATAATTATCATACTGACCCTGTGGTAATGAATCCTGTCCCTCCTCTGGATTCTGTATATTATGAAAAAGTTCTGCTGAGTGATCCGGATGCGGAAGGACTGCCGGCGGAGGGTTGCCAGATATATCTTGACAGTTATGATCCTTCAGGCGACTGTCTTTTCTACAGGTGGGATTTCAGGGAAACCTGGGAATTCCGACTGCCTTATAGTGTGGAAAACAGAGTGTGCTGGAAATCAGCAGGTTCTGAAAATATACTGATAAAGAACACATCTGTCTATAATCAGGCCAGAGTTACACGCTTCCCGGTTCATTTTATTTCAAATGAAACGGACAGGCTTGATATAAGGTATAGCATCCTGGTAAATCAGTATTCTCTGAGTGAAGATGAATATACCTATTGGGAAAAGGTAAGGAATGTATCAGCGAATGTCGGGGGATTATATGACATGACGCCTATGGCAATTGAGGGGAATATCCATTGTCAGGAGGAACCTGAGCAACCTGTACTGGGATATTTCAGCGTGTCGGCGGTAAGCAGCACCAGGATATATATTGATGAAAATTTTATGGGTTTGCCGAATTTTTATTCATTCTGTCCGACTGATACGGTTTTTGGATCGGCATCGGTTCCAATACCGGGACTAAATATCTCCCGGTGGATTATAATGGACAGAACGGGTGATCTGCCGCCTTACAGGATACTGACACAATACAGGCAATGCGCTGACTGTACAGTGAACGGATCAAATATACGACCTCCATTCTGGGAAGATTAGCTTTTGGATTAACTTAAAAATGAAACGGAGTATAATATCAGTCCTGGCAGCATTTATCAGCAGTGTGATTTTCATTCAGGCAAATTCATTGCCTGTCGCAGAGACAGATGAATATATCCTCACTAAGCTGAATGATTACTGCACGAGATTCCCGCGGGAAGAAATCTATGTACAGACTGACAGGGATAATTATATTTCCGGTGAAGATATGTGGCTTAACGTAACAGCTGTTGACAGGAAAAGCGGGATGCTTTCCTCATTAAGCCGGATCGCATATTGTGAACTTATTGATCCTGATAATAATCCGGTAATCCGTAAAAGGTTCCTCCTTTTGTCCGGAAAGGGCCCGGGATATCTTTTACTTCCTGATACTATCAGATCGGGTGAATATACCCTCGCAGTCTATACAAACTGGATGAAGAATTTCTTCCCGGAGAACTGTTTCATGAAAAGAATAACAATTTATAATCCCTTCAGAAACAGTCCGTTCAAAACGAAATATTCAGGTGTAAGTATTTCAGACAGGAAGGTTTCAATTAAGTTTTATCCTGAGGGTGGTAGCCTGATCAATGAAGTTCCTTCGAGGGTGGGAGTGAGGATCAATGATCATCTCGGAAAAGGGATTGAGTCTGCTTGTATTATCAGGAATAACGCGGGAGATTCAGTTACGTTTTTCAGAACAGATGAATCGGGTTCAGGCTTATTTGAATTTATGCCGGTTGAAGGTATACGATATGCTGTGTCATGTCGGGGTACTGATGAATTTCTTCCGGATGCTTCAGATTCAGGATGCTCCCTTAAAGCAGAAAGTCCGGGAACTGAAAAAGTCCTCGTTACTGTAATGTGCAAAGAGAAAAAAATGAATTCTACTGAAAGGAGATTCCTTCTTTTCATTCATTCCCACGGCATTAGAACTTATTCCGAATTTTTCAGGATGACTGGTGAAAAGGCTGATATATCAGTTTCACGGGCTTCCCTTTTACCCGGAATAAATCATATAACACTTTTCTCTGAGGAGGGTGTGCCTCTATGTGAGAGGTATATTTTTAACAGGAAAGAAAAGCCGCCGGTCAGGATACTGACAGATAAGGACATTTTCAGCAGAAGAACCATTACTGAACAGGAGTTCGGTCTTTCCGGACTGGGAATCAGGAATTACTCCGGCACAAGCCTTGGGCTTTCCGTCGTTCCTGTAAATTCGGTGACTGATTCACAGGATATTGAAGATTATTTTGTCTTTGGAACGGAATTTGGATTTCTGCCAGACGGATTGCTGAAAAAGAAGATCTGTGATATTGACGATGCCGTCATGGATAATTTTCTTCTGACTGTTGAAAGTAACTGGTTATCATGGGATAAAATATTATCAGGAAATAAAGCTTCTGTGGAATTTCTTCCTGAAAAAGACGGTCATTACATTAGCGGCTTTTTAAAAAAGAGAGATTCTGATGAGTTTATTCGTAATGAAACAGTTTACCTCTCGATACCAGGCAAAACAGCGACATTTCAATATAGTATAACCGACAGTTCGGGATTATTCAGGTTTTTGCTGCCTGCAGTTCATTCCCCGCATGATCTTATAATACAACCTGCTGATCCGGAAGCAGATATGATCATTCAGATGGATAATTCATATGTTCCGCTACAGCCTTCAACAATATCTTACACCGATTCTGTAAGCAGCTCCGGACAAAAGTCATTATCATTTCTGAGCGTGGGTTATCAGATCGATAAGATATATAACATAATACGACACGAAGATCCGGATAACCAAATAAATGTATATAAACCATCAGGCAGGTTCTATGGCTTTCCCGAACAGGAAATTGTAATGGACGATTACATACGGCTTCCGGTTATGCAGGAAATCTTTTTTGAGCTCATTCCCGGTGTAAAGCTCAGATCAAAAAAACCAGGCTATGAGTTACGCGTTTCCAATCCGGTAGATAATACTATTTATGACGATCCTCCACTTGCTCTTATTGATGGGGTGGTTATTAATGACCTATCTGTCCTGGCAGATCTCAATACTGAATCCATCGGCCGGATAGAAACTATCAGAACACCATATCTTACAGGAGGACTTGTCCACTATGGGATAATAAATGTAATTACCCTGAGTGGAAATTTTGAGAATATACCGCTGCCTGACTATGCTGCAAGATTGACTTACAGGACGGCTGATCCGGTCCCGGTTTTCAAAGCACAGGCTTATACAGATAGTAAATCGGCAAGCCGTATACCCGACTTCGGAAATACAATATACTGGAATCCTTCAATCCGTTGTGATGAAAATGGTATTGTTCATACCGGGTTCCGGACTTCGGACCGCCCGGGCGATTATCTTATTACAGTTCAGGGAATCTCGGATGATGGGAAACTGATTTCTGTAAAAAAGATCATCACGGTGGAATAGGATTGCCGGGTCTTCCCTGATGTAATTCTTAAAATGATAATCATCTTATATCCTCGCAATAGTCTTTTAGTTAAATATTTTTTTTAATTTTCCTTGCTGAAACCAACATCAACCTTAACCTCAACCTTAACCTCAACCCTGGCAAAACATGAAACTTTAAGAAAAACCTCACAATGAAAACCAAAATCACACTAGCTCTTCTTCTTATGGCGGGCTTTACAATAACCGCTCAGACCTACCGGCCTGCCTGGGAATCTCTTGACAAGCGTCCGACACCGGCATGGTTTGAAGATTCAAAATTCGGGATATTCATCCATTGGGGCGTCTATTCTGTACCTGCATGGGGGCCAACCGGAGATGATGTCGGTGTTTATGATAAATATTCCGAATGGTACTGGAATAAGCTTCTGAATAAAAGCAGCAAAGTGAACAGGCACTTTGAGGAATTTCACCTCCGTACATACGGGCCTAATTTCAAATACCAGGATTTTGCTCCAATGTTCAAAGCAGAGCTTTTCAGACCTGATGAATGGGCTGATCTGTTCAGGAAATCGGGAGCAAAATATATTGTTCTTACATCGAAGCATCATGAAGGATTCACATTATGGCCCAGCGCCCATAGCTGGAACTGGAACAGCGTGGATATAGGACCTCACCGTGATCTGTGTGGCGACCTCACAGCCTCAGTGAAAAAAGCGGGTTTGCATATGGGCTTTTATTATTCGCTCTATGAGTGGTATAACCCGGTTTATCTTAATGATTTCGAAAATTATGTGGATAACCATATGATCCCCCAGATGAAAGATCTGGTCATGAGATATACTCCTGACATTGTCTGGACTGACGGTGAATGGGATAAGCCAAGCAAAGACTGGAAAAGCGAAGAATTCCTCGCCTGGCTCTATAACGAATCGCCTGTAAAGCAGAGCGTTGTAGTAAATGACAGGTGGGGGAGCGAAACCAGGAGCAAACATGGTGGTGTATATACAACCGAGTACGGACTTGTCCATGGGGGCGAAGGACTTGAATCAGAGGTTTATCACCCCTGGGAGGAATGCCGTGGGATAGGAACGTCTTTCGGATTCAACCGTACCGAGAACCTCGGAAGCTATTCATCAACTGAAGATCTTATTAAAATACTGGTTTCAACCGTGGCTGCAGGAGGCAATCTGCTGCTCGATATTGGTCCGGCTGCAGATGGTTCTATACCCGTAATTATGCAGCAACGCCTTCTTGATATAGGTGAATGGCTCAATGTTAACGGAGAAGCAATTTATGGAACACGTGCATTTATAACGGATAAGAAGCAGGAAGCCATTAATCCTGAAACCAATAAAACAATATTCTTTACGAAAAAAGGAAGGGATGTTTATGTGATTATGCTCAACTGGCCAAAAGGTACAATAAAACTTAATGGTCTCAAAACAACAGGCGGAACCCTGATCAACCTTCTGGGGTCAGCTGAAAAGGTTAAATATTCAGGTTCGGGTGGCGGGTTGTCTGTAACACTTCCACGCCTGGGACCTGATGATTATCAGCCTGCATATGTACTGAAGATCACTAATCTGAAACAATAAAAACTCCATTATTATGAAAAAAATCAACTGTTTCTTCGCTTTTGCACTGGCTCTGACAGTGTTTTCATCATGTAAAACTGAAACACCTGTGGCAGTAACTGTCCCTAAAACAGATATCTCAGAGTATTTCGGACAGTGGACCATCGATATTAAAGGTGGTTCCGTAGGATGGCTCGAAGTCCGTCAGGATGATAATTTTATCAACGCTGATATCCTCTGGGGAGGGGGAAGTGTTCTGCCTGTTTCTAACATTTTCCTGGCCGGTGACAGGACCCTGATGATCCAGAGGTCAAATAATGTAGTAAGAAAAAGGGATGAAAATAATAACCCTGTTGTGACATCAGTAGTGACTGAATGGCTTGAGATAAACCTTAAGGGTGCAGAAGAGTTTGAAGGAATTTTGTTACGTCCGAGGAGGACGGGTCTTGGTGTTGATACAACAACGTTTACAGGAAAGAAGCTTCCGCCGGTTCCGGCTGCGCCCGATATGGCCGCCCTTAAATTCGGCGAACCTGTTACTTTGTTCAACGGAAAGGATCTGACCGGATGGACCCTCATTAATCCTTCCCAGACCAACGGATGGAAAGTTGTTGACGGTGCACTCGTAAATGATCCGGTCCAGAAAGAAGGTGAAGCTCATATTAGCTATGGTAACCTGAGAACAGAAAAGACATTTGAGGATTTCAACCTGAAGCTTGAGGTTAATATTCCTGCCGGAAGCAATAGCGGCGTATACCTCAGGGGTATATATGAAATTCAGGTGATGGATTCATATAAAAGGGAACTTGATCCTCATAATATGGGTGCCGTGTACAGCAGGATCAAACCAACCGTTGCTGCAGAAAAGCCCGCAGGTCAATGGCAGTCAATGGATATGACGCTTTGCAACAGGCATATCACAGTTATTCTTAATGGTGTTAAGATCATTGATAATCAACCAGTATACGGACCAACAGGAGGTGCGATGAGCCCCGATGTTTTTGCTCCCGGTCCCATCTATCTGCAGGGTGATCATGGCAAGGTCGCATACAGGAATATAGTCCTTACACCCATCACCAAATAATATCGTCATGAGCAGAATGACTTCAAAAAAAACCGGCCGCAGGGAGTTTTTAACCACTTCTGCTGCTGCCTTTGCGGGGATAACGGTATTGCCCGGTCATGTAATATCAGGATTCGGACACGTTCCCCCGAGCGATAAGCTGAATATTGCATGCGTGGGCATAGGCGGTATGGGAAGAAGCAACCTTTCAAATATCAAAAATGACAATATAGTCGCTCTTTGTGATGTCGACTGGCGGGAAGCTTCCACACGGGTATTTAAATTATATCCGGCTGCAAAGCAATATAAAGATTACCGTGTGATGCTTGATAAACAGAAAGATATTGAAGCGGTAATTGTTGCAACTTCAGATCATACACATGCTGTTATAAGCATGGAAGCGATGAAGAGGAAGAAACATGTTTTCACACAGAAACCTCTTACACATACCGTATATGAAGCCCGGGCTCTGGCAAAAGCTGCCAGGGAGTACAAGGTTGCCACCCAGATGGGTAACCAGGGACAGGCATCAGACGGACCGCGCAGGCTCAGGGA
>JAKQPD010000028.1 GCA_029564935.1 Bacteroidota bacterium | reverse complement strand
ATAAAACTGCGGGGTGGAGCAGTGGTAGCTCGTTGGGCTCATAACCCAAAGGTCGGAGGTTCGAATCCTCCCTCCGCTACAAAGAAAAAGCCCTGTCGCGTTAGCGGCGGGGTTTTTTATTTACAGCCCGAGTCGCAAACGCAGTTTGCAGACGAAGGGATGGAAATAAAAAACACCGACAGCCGACGGAGGAGGCTGACAGGGATTTTTCTTTGTTAAGCTCCCTCCTGAGGATCATGAAATAATCCTCCCTCATCCAATAAAAAGGACCCTTCAACAGATTTGATTGGAAATCCTCTTTTATTCCAATAATTATTAATTGAAAATGAAGGTATTACCTGGGATTGCCAGTTGGCTGACATGATTAGATATATTGGTCATACAGCTTTTTCCAGGAAATAAAATTACCGCCGGAAGTTCTCAGACTGGTATCTCCTCCGTAAATCACATTCAGATTTTCAGGTTTTTCTCCAGATAGCTTTTGCCAGTATTTCAGATTGGTGAAGTAATTATCATTCATAGTCATGCCTGACTTTATTTCAAAAGGGACAGGCCCATCAGGTTTGTCTATGATTAAATCAACTTCCTGTTTTGTTTTGTTCTGCCAATAATAGAATTTAGGATTTTCACCTTTGTGTAGTCTGCTTTTAATAAGGTCAGTTATAATAAGGTTTTCAAACAAGGCTCCTTTTGAATGGAAGGTCCTGACCTGATCCGCGGAACGAATTCCCAGCAAAGAGCAGACCAATCCTGTATCATAGAAATACAGTTTTGGCGACTTGATAATTCTTTTATTGAAGTTTTCGTAATAGGGCTGTAAAAAGTAAATGATAAAGCTTGCTTCAAGGATTGATAACCATGACCTGGCAGTATTTGGTGAAATTCCCGCATCAGTTGCTAAGGAATTTATATTGACAACCTGTCCGGTTCGTCCGGCACAAAGTTGAAGGAAATTTGAAAAGCTGTTCAGATTCTCTATATTTTTTATTTGTCTGACATCTCTTTCTACATAAGTGCTTATATAAGAAGGATAAAAGTATTCCGGACCAATATCGCGATCATAGATGCCAGGATACATCCCGGTAAAGATCAATTGCTCATAAGTGTCTGGTACCAGCTTTTCGTTCTGTAGTTCTGAAATGCTAAAAGGCAGCAGTTTTAATATGGCTGAACGTCCTGCGAGGGTCTGTGAAATGTTTTCAAGTAACAAGAAGTTTTGAGAACCTGACAGCACAAAATGTGCCTTCTTATTTTTATCGACAATGCCTTGTATATATGAGAATAATTCAGGTGTGCGCTGAATTTCGTCCAACACAGCTCCCTCAGGAAAATTGGTCAAAAATCCACGGGGATCGTTTAAGGCTGCTGTTCTTACATCAATATCTTCTAAACTGGCATATGGGATATCATGATATAAATATTGAAGCAGTGTTGTTTTTCCACTTTGCCGCGGACCCGTCAGGGTAATTACGGGGAACTGCTTCCTTAACTTCCTAATTATAGTTGCTGATTCTCTTGGGATCATTCTGTAAAAATAGCAATAATTGGACAATTATGCAATCTGATTGACAATTTGTCTGATAGCATATTTTTTTGTTTATCCGATATATTCATAAGTAATAAGAAAATCAACCTGTCTTGTTATATCCTTTAACAAATCCAGGTTCGATATTTCAAAACTCTTGTCTGCAAATAAAAATCCCGACAGCCGACGGAGGTGGCTGAAAGGGCTTTTTCTTTGTTTAACTCCCCTATCAGGATCATGATCCGCCAGCTTGCTGAGAATAATTGTCATCATCCACCTTACCCAGAATCTCGTGCTTTGCTTCAGCTTAGCGGAACAGACTCTTTCCTACATTTAGTACATGTTTGCAGAACAGCAAAGTTTTTATTGTATCATGTTTTAATAAAATCTTCCGGAACATCTTTAAGGCGGGCAATATCCATGATTTTATTCTTAACATCAAAACTGGAAAGACAATTTACTTTACATGTTTCACAATTTCCACAAGGATTGCGGGAAAGATCAATATCTGCCAGAGTATGCCAGGCCTGTTCTGCATTCCTGTATCCATAGGCGTACATATAACTACGCATTATTGTCGGAATATCAAGATGATTCGGACATTGTGGTATACATTGTCTGCATTGCTGACAATATAAGCCATGGCCTGATTCAATTCCTGCCAGATTCAGATCTTTTAGTTCCTGTTCTGAGAGCTTAAGGTTTTTTATCATCTGAATGTTTTTCTGAAGCTGTTCCAATGATGACATTCCCGAGACTATTGATGAAATATTTTCATTTTGCAATGCCCATTTCAGGATTGCATCAGAATTATACTGAACACCTGATTTTTCGTTATAAACGCCTGCGGTGGTCTTCATGGCAACGACTCCGATACCGGCTTCTGCAGCCCTGGCAACAGCTGAATTCAAAGAATAAATATTCCTGGTCTTGTAATTATATGAGATCATAGCCACATCATATACTTTTGAATCGGTAGCGGCAGTCAATGCTTCCTCCATATCGCTATGGGAGGCAATGCCGATAAAACGTGTTTTACCCTGTTTTTTAAGCTGTCCCATTGCTTTCAGCACCCCTTCGTTAAGAACAGTTTCCCTTTTACCTGCAAAGGGGAAAAGAACAAAATCGACATAATCGAGATTAAAGCGGCTAAGGCTTCCTTCTGCTTTCTTAATATATGCATCGGGATCAAATCCATTCGGGAAAGTCCCTGTACGGTTATCAAATCCATCCGGGGGGACAGCTGTCCCAACTATGAAAGAATCACGGGGCAGCCCTTTCAGTCCTGCTCCAACAATCTGCTCATTTTTCCCTTCACCATAATATGTGGCAGAAAAAAACATTTTAATCCCTGCTTCATAAGCGGATCTGATAAAACCGGTATCAAGGGCACCGGAAGTGCCAAAACTTATCAACGGAGTTCTGATTCCGGTTTTACCCAGCACTCGTGCAGGCAGGTTTGCGACAGTTGATTTTGAAGCAGAAACAGAAGCATAACTGGTTAATGTACCAGGGACCATAGCAGCTCCTGTTAAGCCAATAATACTTTTCTTAAGAAACTGGCGACGATTTCTGTTTTCCATGGCTGTAATTTTTACATCTGATATATTCTGTTAATTTACGAATTATTAAAAACCTAAATTTAATCTGATAGAAATGAATTTGCCGGAACATCAGGAGATGTAACCCTCTCCGGCCCTCCCTTTATATGTGCAAAAAAGCCCCCTTCCGAGGGCTTTTAATGTTTTCCTGATCCGGCTGATATTTGTTCAGAACTTTTTACTGCAATTTACCTGTTCTTAAAATAATAATCTTTCAACCAGGCTTTAAACAAGGGATCCAGGATCTTCAACATCAATTATTTCTTTAGAAATCAATGCCTTTTTGATTTTTAATATATTACCGGAAGTTCCCAGCATATACTCATTTAATGTGTTCTGAGAACTGAATTGCCATACTTTTCTGTGATACAATCCGGGTTTTCAAAATCCCCGCATCACATTCATATTAACCGGAATAAAAGCATTAAGAAATGACAGGATTGATATTCTTATTAACACAACCCGGTGAAGTTTTCCACATATATTATTTTTTTCAAACTTTTACTTTAGATTCGTAACAAAACACTTTTTTTGAAAGTTCTTGTACTATACAATATCGATCCAGTCTGGAGCAAATCTGAAATCATTGATGCCAGAAACTCCAACAATTTTCTCTTCAATTCCCTGAAAGATGAAGGGATCAAAACATACATTGAAGAGTTGAACAGTCCTGACCTGGGAAAGATCCTTCAGCGATACAATCCCGGGGATACAATTATACTGAACCTTTGCGAAACACTTCCGGGTGTTCCGCTAAGTGAAAGGAAAGTTCCTGAAATTATCGAAAATAACGGATTCACATATACCGGGAACGTGCCTGAGGTTTTGGAACTCAGCTATGAAAAACAAAAGGTAAAGGAAGTCCTCTGTTCCATGGGCATAAGAGTACCTTACGGGGCAGTGCTTACTCCGGAAGAAGCTGAGGGGTGGAATCTTTTCCCTGCGATTGTAAAACCTTCCCGGGAACACTGCAGCCTAACTATCAGCGAAAAGTCAGTAGTTTATGATACAACAACCCTCAGGGAGCAGATCAGGCTTGTAAATAATGAATTAAAGCAACCTGCACTGGTAGAGGATTTTATTGACGGTCGTGAATTCCATGTATCGGTCTGGAATAATGATCCCCCTGAAATGCTGCCTCCGGTAGAAATGGATTTCTCAGCTTTCAACGAAGCCCGGAAAAGACTGTGCACTTATGACTCAAAATTCCTTCCAGGCTCGGAACATTATGAAAAAATTGAAACGCTCATTCCTGCCCCGCTTGATAATAAACTTCTAAAAAATCTTGAAAAGGCAGCCATTGCAACATGGAAAGGATTCGGATGCCTCGATTATGCAAGGTTTGATTTCCGGCTGCGCAACGATAAATTCTATCTCCTCGATATAAATCCCAATAACGATATCAGTATTGATACAAGCTTCGCCCTGGCTGCAGAAATGGCCAGCTATTCCTACGGCCAGATGGCAAAACGAATAGTTATGATGGCAGCTGAAAGACACCCCGTCTTCGGAGAAAAGGTGATGACCATGCCATAATGACCCCGGTCAGCATTCATATCCTCATTTTTTCTTAAGTTTGTCTTATCCATCAAGAAATTTAAAATACATGTTATGAAATCCGACAGACGTAACTTCATCTGGCAATCTTTCGCCTCGGCAGCAGGTTTGGCAGCAGGTTTTTTTCCGGCTGAAATTTTTGGCAGAGGACTTCATAAGACATCCCGCCCTGAGGAAATCATTATTAAACCCGTACCAAGGCCTTTGCCCAAAGAATCAATCAGGTTCTCTGTGATTGGGTTAAATCACGGGCACATTTACAGCATGACCGATGCAGTCATAGATGGCGGAGGAGAGCTTGTTTCGGTTTTTGCTCCGGAACCCGATCTGCTTAAGGCATTTACCAAACGCTACCCTAAGGTAAAAGTAGCAGGGAGTGAAAAAGAAATCCTGGAAGATAAGTCGGTTCAACTGGTGGCAAGTGCTTCCATACCAGTTGATAGGGCCCCGCTTGGGATACGTGTCATGCTGTCGGGAAAGGATTTCATGGCTGATAAACCCGGAATAGTAACCCTGAACCAGTTCAGGGAAGTAAAAAAGACACAGAAAAGTACCAAACGTATTTATTCCATCATGTACAGTGAACGCCTGGGCACTCCCGCTTCATATAAGGCTGATGAACTTATACAGGCAGGGGCAATCGGGAAGGTGGTGCAGACCATTGGACTCGGTCCGCACAGAATGAATCCGAAAACCCGTCCCGACTGGTTCTTTGATCCCGCAAAGGCAGGAGGTATATTATGCGATATAGGCTCTCATCAGTGTGACCAGTTCCTCCATTATACAAATTCCGGCCGGGCGGAAGTTGCTTTTTCACAGACCGGAAATTTCAATCTGCCGGCTTATCCATTGTACCAGGATTTTGGTGATATGATAGTCAGGAGCCCTCATGCCACAGGGTATATAAGGATAGACTGGTTCACCCCCGACGGATTAGCAACATGGGGAGACGGAAGGATCTTTATCCTCGGAACGGAAGGCTATATTGAGATGAGAAAATATATTGATATTGCAGGCCGCAAGGGAGGTAACCACCTTTTCATTGTAAATCATAAAGAAACAAAATACTACGATTGTACAGGAGTCTATCTGCCTTACGGAGAACAACTTGTAAATGATGTTGTCAACCGTACCGAAACTGCAATGACACAGCATCATTGCTTCCTGGCTACAGAGCTGGCACTTAAAGCCCAGAAAAAAGCTTTTAAGATAACTGCCTGATATTTTCTTTATTATGGAATGGTTAAACTCATTATTTTCTGATGAAAGTATTGCACATGTAATTTTGCTCTACTCACTGGCCATTTCCACAGGCGTTCTGCTGGGAAAAGTAAAATTCCGGGGCATCTCACTTGGGCCTACTTTTGTTCTTTTTACCGGTCTTTTAATTGGTCATCTCGGATTCACTGTAAACAGGGAAGTAGCCGATTTTATAAGAGAGTTCGGATTGATCCTGTTCATTTATTCAATCGGATTACAGGTTGGGCCGGGTTTCTTTTCTTCATTCAAAAAAGGAGGAGTGCAGATGAACCTGATGGCTGCCGGAATTGTTTTGCTTGGCGCAGGTCTGACTATTGCATTCTATTACATCCTTGGAGGAAGGGTTTCAATGCCAATGCTTGTCGGGGTAATGTCAGGGGCCGTTACAAATACACCCGGACTGGGTGCCGCGCAGGAAGCTCTGCGCCAGGCATATGAAGCAGGGCAGATTGCCGAAGTACCTCAGATAGCTCTTGGATATGCTGCAGCTTATCCTCTTGCTGTTGTCGGGATTATCCTGTCAATAGTCCTTATAAGGGTTTTATTCCGCATCAACCTTGAAAATGAAGAAAAAAAGCTGGAAACAGAAAAATTATCAGCTTATGAGAAACTTGAAATATTTACGCTCAGACTGACAAATAAAGCTGTTGGCGGACGCCAGCTCCATGATATCAAAAAACTTATCGGCAGAACATTCGTCGTATCAAGGCTGATGCGTAACAATGAGTTCTCTGTTCCGAATAAAAATACAGTACTTCTCGAAGGAGATCTACTGCTTGTTGTTGCCGGTATGGCAGATGTAGAACCAATTACAGCCTTTATTGGTGAAGCAGCCGAAACCGACTGGAAGGTTTCCGAGCCCGCTCTTGAATCGAGGCGGATTGTATTAACCAGGAGTGAAATTAACGGTAAAACACTTGGATCATTAAGATTACGGACATTATACGGCGTCAATGTCACCCGTGTCAATCGGTCGGGAGTAGACCTTCTTGGTACTGCAAACCTTGTACTCCGGGTGGGAGATACCGTAACTGTTGTAGGGGAAGTTGCTTCAATTGAAAAAGTGGAACAATTCCTCGGGAATACTCTGAAAAGGCTGAATGAGCCACATATCTTCACGATATTCATCGGAATATTTTTTGGAATTATTTTTGGCAGTATCCCTTTCGTAATTCCCGGGATGCCAATGCCGATAAAACTCGGACTGGCAGGCGGGCCGCTTATAGTATCAATAATTATAGGACGTTTTGGCTATAAATTCAGATTGGTTACTTATACAACACAAAGCGCTAACTTAATGCTCCGGGAAATCGGAATTACATTATTCCTTGCAAGTGTTGGTATATCATCGGGGGGACAATTTGCCGAATCTGTATTTTCAATCGACGGGCTGATATGGGTTGCTGCAGGTTTTCTGATCACCACAATCCCATTGATCGTCATGGGATTAATAAACGGGAAGTTCATTAAGCTAAACTATTTTTCGCTGGCCGGGTTGCTGGCGGGAAGTACAACCGACCCCCCGGCTCTGGCCTACGCCGGCTCAGTTGCCAATAATGATGAACCCGCAGTATCCTATTCCACTGTGTACCCGTTAACAATGTTCCTGAGGGTATTTTTAGCCCAGATACTTATCCTGGCCTTCCTGTAAAACTGTTAAAATATTAGCATATAATAGCAGGCAGAAACCCGTAAATAATAATCTTATGTGGATAGCGCCGCCCCGATTGCAGTTGCATATTCTGCATCAGCCGGAAAGTCAAAATCAATATTATACATACCGGATATCGCCTTAAGGATTTTCTGACCGATAGGATTATTACTCCCGTTCCCGGTTATAACCACTGTATGATTGTCCTTACTCCTGGCAGCAAATACCGAGACCATACCTATAACCTGATATGTAAGGTTTATTATGCCCAGGGCAATATCTTCTCTGGAGGCTATATCAAGCATTTTTCCGAAGTTCGATGCTGTATAAGTCTTTTCAAGGAAACCGATATTTGCCTCCGCAATATCGCCCACATTCAGATCAACATTATTTATATTCCCTTTAAGAGCATATCGCAATATAGTATCGAAATCCGTTGTTTTCAGTAATTCCTTAGCCAGACCTATTATTGTACCGCCTCCCACACCTGTTCCCCCAAGATGAGTGATCACATTTCCGCTGACCTGTATTATGGCAGTCCCGGTGCCGATATTTGATATAATTATCCGGTCTTTTTTTGAAAGATACTTCCCTCCGGCACCTATTGCTGCCATCTCATCTATCTTATTTGTCTTGATTCCAAACAGATCTCCCGTTATCTTTGAGGAACCTGCACCTGTCATATTGATCCTGTCAATACTGTCCAGCCTGAAATCATTTTCCATTATCATCTTGCCGAATGCCCCGGTTGCCGAGGTTATCGCATCAACAGCCCTGGTTGTTATTTTTATAATGTTATTATCAGAAATGATTGCAGCTACCTTGGTTGTGGTACTGCCTATATCTATCCCAATTACCATGACAATTTACTTTTTTTGATGAAAAATAATACTCCCGGACCCATTTGAAACTGTGTGAAAATCCTCCTGTTGTCGTTTTACCCCTAAATCCCTGCCTGCGCTGTCGCTTCGGCAGGCAGGCCCCAGGGGGGACTTAATGAATTACTGATGCTCACAAAGCCCCCCCCCTGGGGGGATGGGGGGTAGATAAGTATTTTCACACAATCTCATTTACTGATGGATAAAAGTATAATTTTCCAGATACTTTAAAAGGGTGTTTCTGTAATTCGATAAATATTCATATAAATTCAGCATAAGTATTCTCAAAAACATACTGCAAAACTTCAGGCGTCATCTGTGTCAGTAACTCCCTGAATTGAACAAGGTATTTCTCATAAAGGCTTTCACCCTCGTATTTATTCAAACAATGGTAAATCTGTCTGAAACAATTCATGTACTTCTTAGTTTCATTCCTATCTGTTTTCTTACCTGTCTTTAATTTATCTAATTTACCATCAGATACCCTCCTTATCAGCAAAGGTGACTTTTTCTTTTTCAGAGCCACTGCCGATACAGAACAGATTCTCAAAACCTCTCAGATAAATCCTGCCATTACTTATTGCCGGTGATGCGAACATCCCTTCGCCGATTGAATTCTTTGAAATATAGTCGAATTTCGGTCCTGGTTTTATTACAGTAATAATTCCTTTATCATTAGGTATATATATCAGTCCGCCTGCAAGAACCGGTGATGCATATTGCAATCCCAGGTTTTCTGTCCAGAGGGTATTGCCTGTGGCAATTTCGATACAATGTACCTGGCCGGTGGTCATTGTTGTAAAAAGATAATCATCCGTGCAGACAGGTGATGGAACATAATATGCGCCTTTACGTGTCTGCCATAAAACATGGCTTTTAGTCACATCACCCCGGCCATCAGGTTTAACGGCTACAAGGATCCTGACCGGCCAGGCGCTGCTGACAAGGACAAGACCCGATTTCTCATTATATACCGGGCTGGAACAGAAATCCTCGGAGGGACCACTGGCAAACCAGTATTTCGTACCATCATCGGGATTATATGAAGCGATCTCCCTGTTGCCGCAGAATATCATCTGCATCTTCCCGGCTATATTTCTTATAACAGGTGTGCTGAAACTGTGAGAAGGATTCGGATGAGGTACTTTCCATAAGATTTTCCCGGTAGCCCGGTCCAGGGCTGCGACAAATGATCCTTCCTGGCTGTCGCCATTAATAATGACCTTGTCCTTGTACAACACCGGGGAACAACTGTATCCATGAGGGCTCTGGAAGGTACCAGGCTTTTGAAGCCATAAAAGCTTACCTGCGAAATCATACGCCGCAACCAGTACATCCCGACCATCCAGAAATGATACATATACCCGGGTACCGTCAGTCGCCGGAGTCCCTGATGCAAAACTGTTATTGTCATGTTTCTTTTCAAAAGGTGTTTTCAGAACAGTTGTCTTCCATAACAAATTGCCGTTCTTACAATCATAACATAACAATATCTTTTCCTGCGTTGCCTGTATCGCTGTCACCAGGAAAAGTCTGTTTTCCCATATTACCGGAGAGGAATAGCCGGTTCCCGGGACAGGTACTTTCCAGAGAATATTGGTTACCGAATCCCATTTTACGGGAAGGTTGGCCTCAGAACTTGTGCCGTCACCATTCGGGCCACGAAAGCATGGCCAGTTCTGTGCCTGTACGACAGATGTTAAATTAAATATAAAAATTGAGAGAAAAATACTTAAAGATCTGATCTTTGCCATAATGCGGATAATAATACTGATTAAGAAAAATAATTAGTCTTCGGCAATATACATGAGTTTAGGATATGACCGGATAAAATGTTGTATGTTTTATATTATTTTAAGAAAGTAATCTGTGTCCTTATCTCCCACCGGCTAAAGTCCACAATATACCCGCATATTCATGGATGACACTTTCCATCATTCCGATATACCCTGCCGAAGGCATCCATCTCCAGGGGTATTTTACCGATCCGTATTTGATCAGCTGGTTTGTCGGAGCTGCTATCGGATCCAGTCCGGCTCTTCTGAACAGAAGCATTGCCCTGGGCATATGGATATCACTTGTTACAACAATAAGTTTATTTTCAGATCTGAAGTTCTTTACATATTCTTCGGCTTCCATGCCTGTATTGGCAGGTTGTGATTGCATTACCATCCGTGAAGAATCAACTCCGAGAATCAGAGCGGTCCGGTAAAGTATTCCAGCCTGTGAAAGGTCTGATCTTCCCTTATAACCCGAAAGTATTAACCTGCTGCCCGGTATCATATTATGGATACGGATCCCTTCGACCACCCTCCCCAGAGCATTTATGGACAACTGGTTGTTCGGGGATAATCCTTTATCATCAGAATGCCCTCCTCCGAGGATTATAATATCACAGGAATCCGGCATGACCCTGATTGATTCATCTGTCAGGTGGGGATATTTATTCTCAAGGGATTTTACAAGAAGCTTTGGCAGAAAGGGTGTGGAAATGATAAAGAACCAGATACCCGCAATAATAATAAGAACCTTTCCCTGCCTTTTATGACCTGAAATAAAAAAAACACCTGATGCGATCAGAAACAGGTAAAGAACAGGAAGAGGCATGATTATTAATGAAAGAAATTCACGCATCGGTCTCGGGAATTTTTAATTATAAGCTACAGAGGAATCCGCCAGAATAAAATTAATTACGTTCCAAAACTAAAAAGCTTAACAGGATTTAGTGCCGAATCCATACTTTCTCAATTTCCGCAATATACAACTTATGAAGTCCTCCCTTATTTGAATAATGGGTTTTTAAAGGTCCGGGAACAAGAAATTCCTCCTCTTTAAGCATTGTAGCGTAAAGCTTCCGGCATTCCATAATGAGCTTAGCTTCTTTGAAAGCAGGATATCCCGATTCCGTAAAATGTGAAGTTAATCCCGCTTCAGCAATTTTATCACAATCCCTTCCGCTCTTTGTCCCGCAAATATTAAGTGCATCGCGGTAAGTTTCATCATAGAAAGTTAGTGTGAATCCCTCCGAATCCTCAATGAATCCGAAAGTATATCTTTCCGGACGTATAAAAACGAAAGCTACAGGCTTGTTCCAAAGGTGCCCTACCCCACCCCAGTTAGCTGTCATGGTGTTGAATTTCTTTCTGGTCCCCGCAGTCACGAGCATCCAGCCGGATGCTATCAGATCGATCAGGTTGCCTTCCATTTCTGAAGGCTTTATCAGTTCATACCCTTCCTTTTCCATAGACATTCAGTTTTAACAGATTTATTAAAATTACACCTCCTTGCTTTTCTGATCATTATCTGACAAACCAGCAGACTGATCATGAAACAGATCGTTCTGTCAGATCAGGCTTTTCCGGTATGTTTCATATGATCCTTTCTCCGGTTCCGCGCTCCACCCTGATATGATCCCGCCATAAAAGTAGAATATAACATCAAATACTACTTTACTGTTCTGTTCGGTAACCTGATAATGTTTTGTATAACCGTATTCATCTATCAGTTTATAATCACTCAGATCAAGGCTACCCTGACTGTTATCCCTCGAGAACTGGTCAGCCAGAGCTTTTGCCACAGGCTGCAGATCCTTGTTTCTTCTTGGTGAATTATTAAGGCGGTTAAGATATTCTTCTCCCGAATTACCCTGAAGGGCCCCTCTTGAGAGAGATTCGATAACGGCAAAATCAGTTTCCCGTAACTCAGGAATTGATGCAGCTTTGGCTCTGCTGAGAGATGCCAGTATATGCAGATCAACACCTTTCATGATACCATGGTTATCAAATGGATTTTTATTAACCGACTTTGTGACCGTGACAGCGGATTCAGGTCTGATTTCTGCACGTGACGTCCTTGCACTGTCGGCATATGTTTTAAATCTCTGCCTGATTTCGGGCGACTGCAAACTGTTGACTGTAAAAATTGAAATGCCCTCTGCTCCGTTATTCAATGCTGCATCCATACATTCAAACATAAGCTCACTGTTGGATCCTGTCATCCCGCAGTAAAGGGCTGTCATGGGATTCTTATCCCTTACATTTTCAATTGTACAATCGGAAATAAAGCTTACATCACCGGTATAGAAATTATGATAAACCATTGGAAACACTATATCCAGATTCCATTTCCCCCAGTCCTGACGTACCATCTTTCTGGACATTGCCGGTGTGGGGAAAGGCGATGCAGCCATCACTTTCCCATACGAATGAACTACTTCGGCTATCTCATTTGCTACTTCTGTTATCTGATCACAACGGAACTGCAGCCATTTTTCATCAGCTGAAGGATCTTCCTGTTCGCGCGGATCATAGCCGTATTTATCCTTAAATATTCTGATCATTTCAGGATGATAGCCATAATCAAATTCAGGATACTCCTTATCCTGAACGATACCATATCTCGACCACAAGGTTGTAGGAAGTATGACATCCACAAAACGATGATAATCAATAGCTATACCGTTCAGACCTTCAACTTCACAATATGCTTTTACCTTGTCTTTAATATGTTCCCGCACTTCAGGAAGCGCTGGACACATGAACTTATAGTAATCAACATATGCCTTTGTATCTGCCAGGCTCTCTCCTTTTCTGTTCACACTCAGCCATTCCGGGTGCTCCCTGACTATTTTGTCCCTGTCATGTTCCAGGTTCATTGTCCACAGCCAGGCATAAACCTCGATCCCATATTTATGAGCAACGGGAACAGCTTTACGGTAATCGTCAGGTGTGGGTGCATTCAGCATAACACCATCAAGGCCGGTTTCCTTCATAACGGCGCAAACCGAGTCAAAATTCATTCCCGGCCTGTAATCCAGCCAGGTCCAGAACATAGGATATTCAGAGGATTTTTCAGCCTTTTTCTCAGAACAACCTGATATTAAAGTCACAACAATAAAAAGCAAAATTAAGATTGAGTTTTTCATATGTCAGTTAATCTGATTAAATAAAATTTTATGTTTAACCACAGAGCACTAAGTTCACACGAAGAGCACAAAGGTCATTATTAATTAAAGTTAAGTCAGTTTTGATTATTGGCTATTATTATATATGTCTCTGAAACTCTGAAACCCTGAAACTCTGAAACTCTGAAACCCTGAAACCCTGAACAATCACTTATACGCCGCTTCCACAAACGCTTTATATTTTGAAAGTATAACAGCTCTTTTCGGTTTAAGGGTCTGTGACAGCATCCCGTTCTCAACCGACCATATATCCGAAGTATAGAAGCTCTTTTTGATCATTTCATACTCAGAAAGGGTTTTATTGATCTTTGTCACTTCCTTATTCAGGATAGTAACGACTTCCTTACTGCCAATCAGTTTTTCATCATTTTCTCCTGAATTCATATTATTTTTTGCACACCATTCACGAATCTCTTTCATGTTCGGGATTATTATTGCTGATGCGAATTTCTGATGTTCTCCGAATACAATACAATTATCTATGAATGAAGACTCCCTGAGTTTGTTTTCTATCATCTGGGGAGCAATATATTTACCCGACGAAAGTTTGAATATCTCCTTTTTACGGTCTGTTATCATCAGATATTTTCCATCCTTTAGATAACCGATATCTCCTGTATGCAGCCAACCTTCTTCATCTATTATTTCGCGTGTGGCTTTTTCATCCTTGTAATAACCTTTCATTACATGCTGACCGCGTACCAGTATTTCCCCGTCATCAGCAATTCTGAGTTCTGTATTGTCAAGAGGAGTTCCATTGGTACCGAGAACATTATTTGCAGGAGGGTTTACGGATATAACCGGTGAAGTCTCAGTCATGCCGTAGCCCTGGTACAGACGAAGTTTTGCAGCAGTGAATAAACGTATTATGTTCGGCCGGATAGCAGCGCCTCCGGTTACCACCCACATTTCATGGCCTCCGAGATTATCGCGCCATTTGCTGTAAACAAGACGGTCTGCCAGCCTGTGTTTTAAACGGTAAAAATATCCTGTCTTTTTATTATCGAATTTATTCGCAAAATGCCATGCCCACCTGTAAATGATCTTTTTAATACCTTTCAGATTTTTCCCCGCCTCCTCAAGCTTTGAATACATCATTTCAAGCACCCTGGGTACGGCACAGAATCCGTCGCCATGGAAACTCGCCAGATCACGGGCTATTGTCGACAGACTTTCAGCATAATAAGTACTGATGCCAAGCTGCTGGAATTCATAGTTCATGGTCCTCTCATAGGCATGACACAAAGGAAGAAAGCTGAGCATTTTATGCCGTGGTCCGGCCGTTTGTCTTATGGCATGGCCGTAAGAATCAAATGTTAGATTCCGGTGTGTGAGCATGACACCCTTCGATTCACCGGTCGTTCCTGAGGTGTATATAATGGTTGCAACATCATCAGGTGAGACTTCCTTCTTATTACGCTCTATTTCAGGATCATATTTTCCTCTGTTCTGCTTTCCCAGTGAGATCAGATCATCCATGCAGAATCCGCAGTCGCAGTTATCTATTGTCATAAATTCTGCAGTATGATCCATCCTGGCTATTATGGGAGTAAGCTTGTTGTACAATGATCTGCCGCCCAGAATAATAAGTTTTGCATCGCTGTGATTGAAGACATGAAGGAATTCCCCTTCACTCAGGGTCGAATATACAGGGACAAAGATAAGCCGTGCAAGAGTACAGCCCATATCGAGGTAGTTCCACTCGGGACGATTATTGCATATTACTATAATCTTGTCCTCCGGTTTGTATCCCTTCGCAATAAGCCCGCTGGCTACATTCCATGATGCTTCAATATACTCATCAACGCTTACTTTTATCCATTTCCCATCGGAAATTTTTGCGAAAATGTCGTCCTTGCGAAATCTGGTCTTCAGAATATCAAGATAATCAAAGGTTCGGGTAGGTATCATGGCCGGATTATGAAAATGCAAAAATAAAGAATTTTCAATGTGTCCCGAATTATATTTCCGGATTATCCTTTATGTTTTATCTATCGGATATTACCACTTCATTATCAGTTGAAATCGGCTACAGACCGGGTGCAATAACCGGTTTTGCCGGTGTCGGATAAGAAGGAGGAGTAATTTTCAACTTACCCTGCTGATCCAGCAATTTTAATGCTTCACTGACAGCACGCCCGAGCTGAGGATCGATACCTTTCGAAAGAGAAACTGCATCTTGCCTTACCTCGATATCCGGTGCGATCCCTTCATTTTCCGCTATCCATTTTTTATTGACCGGATCAAAAACTGCATTATCGGGAGCAGTGATCGATCCTCCATCAACCATCAGATAATGGACCGAAGATTTAACAAGGCCTCCCCAGGTACGGGTGCCGATCAAAGGTCCGATTTTTTGCTGTCGGAACACCCATGGGAAAAAATCGCCTCCCGAACCTGACATTTCATTTATCAGAAGCACCTTTGGTCCCAATATTCCTGCGGGTAAGCGGAAAGGTATTCCCCCTGGCGCCTCATTAGTTATCGCTGCTCTCAGTTCCCGGTTCATCAGATCAACCATATAGTCATCCAGAAGTCCTCCTCCGTTGAACCGCTCATCAATTACAGCTCCTTCCTTATCCTGCTGGGCAAAGAAATAGCGGTTGAAAGAGATGAAACCACCACCGCTTGTATTTGGTACCCATACATAAGCTAGCCGCCCGTTTGACAATTTATCTACCAATCGTCTGTTATCCTCCACCCATGCTCTGACACGTAAATTGGTTTCGCTGGCAATGGGTTTAACAACTTCCTGCCATGACCCTGCAAAATCAGGGACTTTGTTTATATGAAGTGTTGTCTGTACATCAAGTGTTCCGTCAAGGAAAAGGTAAGGATCATCTGCATCAGTCAGTTCTTTACCATTGATCCCCACCAGATAATATCCTTCCTGGATCTTTATTCCAGGCCTGTCCAGAGGACCTGACAGTTCGGGATTCCAGCTTTCTGTTGTGTAAATACGCCTGATCTTCCACCTTTTGTTGTCTGGTATAAGATCAGCTCCCAGCAATCCTGCAGCAGTTTTTTCAACTTCGGGAAAATCACCTCCACCAACAAAACTATGTCCAACCGATAATTCACCATTCAATTGATCCAGGACGTAATTAAGATCAGTACGATGTCTGACATAAGGTATCAGCGGGGAATACTTTTCATAAACTTTATTCCAGTCCCTGCCGTGCATACCCGGATCATAGAAATAATCCCTTTCATAACGCCAGGCTTCCTCAAATATCTGTTTCCATTCCTCTGATCTGTCAAGCAGTGTTTTAAGTGATATTTTAACTGATTTGCCATCAGCGCCGGTAGCAGAGGAAGTATTTATTATCTTCCAGTCGCTCCCGATTTTTGCAAGCATTTTGTTGCCATCGCCGGAAACAGATACCTGTGTGGCACCACTTATAAATTCTTTGGCTTCCCGCTTTTCCAGAGTGTATTTTTGCAATACAAGCCCTGTAACATCAGGTTTTTGCTGGCCAATGAACAGTGTTCCGGATGGACCGGCAATTATCAGGCGGTAATTACCTCTGGACAGAGGCATTGATATGGTCCGCCGTTCAATGTTTTTAAAATCAATAACTACAGAGACCGGTTCCTTTGTTCCTGTTTTAGTCGTATCTTTCTGCTCAGTTTTTTCCTTCACCTGCCTTTTTGATGTCGTTTTGACAGCAGCGTCCGGTTTCTTTTGTTCAGCAACGCTTTCCTCATCACTGCGGGGTTTAAAGGGTGAAAGATCATCTCTTTTAAGATTTATTATATAGACCCCATAGGTAGGATCGGATGTGATTGAACTCGTATTTGCCCATCCTGAACCAAGCGCCAGATTAGTACTGGCCAGAAAATACAGATGATGTCCGTCTCTGTCCCAGGCAGGAGAAAAAGAATCGGCAAAGGAGTTCGTTAATGTAAATATACTGTCACTTTTAGCTGACCAAACCCTGATCTGTCTGAAATTATTCCTTCCTGTCTTTGTAAAGGCCAGCCATCCTGAATCGTGTGACCAGACAAGTCCCATGTTTCCTCTCTCCATATTGGTCCCGGCTGTATCAATGGTCCGTATTGTACCTTTCAGAACATCCACGATCCTCAATCTGACCTTATCGTCGACAAAGGCAATAAGCTTACCGTCGGGTGCCCAGGCTGGTTCCCATGCCATTTTTGATTCACCGATTGAAATTATCCTTGGTTTTGAAAGGCCGTCCTGTGAAGCAATATGCAGGGCATATCCTTTCCCGCCTGCATCTGAGAACCATGCTATCTCGTTACCTTTGGGTGACCATACAGGAGCATGATCAGCAGATCCCGATGTTTGTGTCATATTTCTTGCATCCCCATTCTCAGCAGGAATTGTAAATATTTCACCACGTGATTCCATCAGCATTCTTTTTCCGGTGGGGGAAAGAGAAGCTGAGGTTATGCTTTTGGTAATATCTTCCCATTTGGTCTCTGCCCATGGAAAATCACCTTTTACAGTTATGTCCAGCTGCCTTGATCTATTCGTTGCTATTTCCAATATATGAAGGTATCCGTCGCGTTCATAAGCAAGATTATTACCGGATCCATCCAGCCATTTGATATCTGTACCTGTAAAATTCGTGATCTGTTTCAGGTCTCCTGATGAGGGATTGAATGACCAGATGTTACAAGTCCCGTCGCGGTCCGAAATAAAATAAATATTGTCTTTCAACCATAACGGCTGAATATCGGTGGTAGACTCACAAGGTAAGAGCGTCTCGCCCTTGTCAGCCAGATTAAGAATGATCAATGGAGTATTCTGTCCGCCACGGTAATTACGCCACTCTCTGTCCCAGCGTGTTACCCTGTCAATTACGATCCGGGTGCCGTCAGGAGAAAATGATCCGTCAACAGCCCATTGATCAGTCAACACTTTTGATGGCCCTCCCTTCGTTGATACAATCCATAATCTGGCATATGAAGCAGGGGCATTATCTCTTGCTGTTGCATAAATTATACTATTACCGTCCGGTGTCCACCCACAGACGATGGCTCCGCTGGGATGCCAGGTGAGCCTCTTTGGAGTACCTCCTTCAGTTGAAACAATATATACGGCCTGGTTCCCTGAACGGTTGGAATTAAATGTTATCCATTTCCCGTCAGGTGAGAATTGCGGATTGCTTTCAACAGCCTGAGTACTGGTGATTCTCAGGAGATTCTGATTATCAAAGTCTGTTACCCAGATATCGCCACCATAGGTAAATGCGACCTGAGATGAGCTGATCGAAGGCTGGCGTAACAACCTTGTACCCTGCGAATGAACTGCAGAACAGACAACAAACAAAAAGACCGTGAATATTGCACGAAGATATTTAACGGCTTCACAGATAGATAAGCCATCAAACCACCCGCAGGTGAAATACATTTTAAATGTTCGGTTCATTTGATTTTAAATTAATTTTTTGTGGAAATTTTCCATTTTACCAGGTCCGGGTCATTATCCTGATCAGGTTGATAAATTAAAGAAAAAAATATACTTATGAAAATAAATTTTACTTAACTGATCATGCTTTCAAGATAACTTAAAAAAGATCCTTGATGCTAATAACTGAGTGTATACAGTGGTTAAGTAATTTTTAAGATTTCCAGGGTAACATTTTGTATCTTTATGCATGGCTGGTCCGGCATTAAAACAACAAATATCACTTAGCTATAAAATCAATTACATAAAGTTATAAAATACAAACACTGATCGTGATGAACTACCTGAAATTAACCTTAATTCTGATCATGGCTTTTCTTACATATTGTAATGTAAGTACTGTAAATGAACTTCAGGTAAAAATTGATCCCGTTAAGATATTCACCACTCCCCCCGAAAATGCAAAACCCGGAGTATTATGGATGTGGATGGGATCAAATATTTCCCGGGAAGGGATAACGAAGGACCTGGAAGCATTGAAAGATGCAGGCTTTAACAGGACAACCATGTTTCATCTTTCGGATATTACAACTTCTCTTTCAGTTGAAATTGGCAACAGACCGGGACCTGAGATAATATCCCATACCAATCCGTATTGGGATATGGTACGTTTTGCTGCAGAAGAATCCTTACGGCTGGGAATGGATTTCGGAATTCATAATTGTCCGGGTTATGAAACAAGCGGAGGGCCATGGATAACCCCGGAACACTCAATGCAGGACCTTGTCTGGTCGTCACACAATATCAGGGGAGGGAAAAGAATAAATGTAAAACTGACTGAACCTGAACCGGACCTCCGGTCAACAAACTATATTCCTTTCGTAAACCGTGAAACCGGGATTGCCGAAAAACCTATAATTCCTGAAAGAAGAACTTATTATAAGGATGTGGCTGTTGTCGCGGTTCCTGACAGGGAATATATAAGTGAAGATGAAGTGAAAGATCTCACAGAATTAATGCAGCCTGACGGCACCCTGAACTGGAATTCCCCGGAAGGAAAATGGACAATATACCGTTTCGGGCATACAACAACAGGCGCACAGATCTTCCCGGCACAATGGCAGGCTACGGGATTCGAATGTGACAAGATGAATCAGGAAGCCGTCGATTTTCATCTTGATCATATAATTACTGAAATAAAGGAAAATCTGGGAGACCTGATCGGAGCGGGTATCACTCACGTACATTTCGACAGCTATGAAGCGGGAATGCCCTCATGGACTCCAAAAATGCCGGAGGAATTCCTGAATCGGAGAGGATACGACCTTACACCCTTCCTGGCCATATTTGCAGGGAGGAAAATAGGTACGGCAGAGGATTCCCTTAAATTCAGAAATGATTTTGAAAGAACAGTAAAAGATCTGTACAGAGATATTTACTTTAAAACAATATCTGAAAAACTTGCAGCTGCAAACCTGAAATTCCTTTCAGAACCTTATGGCGGACCCTGGGTCGTTGAGGAAGTGATGCCGTATGTGGATAATGTAATGACCGAATTTTTCACAGATAATGGTGTCTTTTCTCCATATCAGTTTGAAATAACCGTTGAAGCTTTAAGAAAAGATGGTAAGAATCTTATCGAAAGTGAAGCATTTACCGGTCGTCCTCCTTACAGCAGATGGACTGAAACGCCGGCATGGTTAAAGCCTGTCGGAGATGCGGCATACTGTGCCGGATCGAACCGTTTCATTGTCCACAGATTTGTACATCAGCCCTGGGATGATAAATACAGACCGGGGGCAACAATGGGCCTGTGGGGAACCCATTTCGACCGCACACAGACATGGTGGGAACCGTCAAAAGCCATGGTAAAATACTGGCAACGGTGTCAGGCACTTCTTCAATGGGGAAATATTTCCCGGTCTGAAGATGATCTTAATACTGCAGATATGGATTCCGGACTTATTATCAAACATATTCATCGCAATCTGGGAAATACTGATATTTATTTTGTCGCCAACCTTTCTCATAATACCGGAAAAGCAACCTGCAGCTTCGGTATCACAGGGAAACAACCTGAATTATGGGATCCTGTAACCGGGAGTATGAGGGATCTCCCCGATTTCAGGGAATCCTCTGCTGAAACTTCAATTCCCTTATTTTTTGATGATGCTCAGAGCTTTTTTATTGTCTTCAGAAAGAAATCACACGGAAAATCTTCAGGAGCAGAAACTAATTTCCCATCAATAAATGAATCGATTACAATTGAAGGACCGTGGCAGGTAACGTTCGATCCGGCCTGGGGAGGACCGGAAAAACCTGTTACATTCAATAAGCTTGAAAACTGGATCAGCAGGCCGGAAGCGGGAATCAGATATTACAGCGGGACTGCAACCTACAGAACTTCATTTGATCTGCCTGCAGATACAAAAATCAGCAGAAAGCAGGAATTCAGTCTTGATGCCGGCACTGTAAAACATATAGCAAGGATAAGGCTGAACGGGAACGATCTGGGAGTCATATGGACAGCTCCATTGAAAATTAATATCCCGGGGGGTCAGCTGAAAAGGACCGGCAATAATCTGGAAATAGAAGTTACAAATGTCTGGGTTAATCGTCTTGTGGGAGATGAGCAGGAGCCTCCTGATGCGGATTGGGCTCCTTCACACTGGGGAAAGGGTACGGGTGACTACCTGAAGGAGTTCCCCGGATGGTTTGTGAATGATCAGCCAAGACCATCATCACAAAGGTATTGTTTTACAACCTGGAATTACTTCACCAGAGAATCACCACTTGTAAGCTCAGGATTGCTGGGACCGGTGAAACTATTGGAATCAACATATTAAAATACGTTTTTTAATACGTAGATTAATACGTTTTTTAATACGTAGATTTAGAGAATATCACACTTACACACTGCCTGTTTTTAAAGAATAGCATTATCCGATCTGATAATTTTGGTAATTTTAGCCCGGTGAGTGAGGATTTAATACTATAAATCATGAAACGAGTTATAAGCCTTTACATCCTGTTAATTATCATTTCAGTAACTGTTATTGGACAGGGCAGACGCAGGTCAATGACCACAAATCCCAATTCGGGATATGCAAACTTCAATGAAGCTGCAGCAGGATACGGACTGGGGACCACATCCCTTCCGAACTCAGGATATTATTACGGAGGAATAACCACACATGGTTACCAGCTTAATATATACGGGTTCAACGTTAATCAGAGCTTCTTTGCAGGATTGGGATCCGGCGCCCTCTTCCATGAAGGGGATCCGCTGATACCGCTTTACCTCGATCTGAGATTCTTCTGGAATATTAAAAACATTTCTCCATATCTTATGGGTGAAGGAGGTTTTCTTTTCAATCCGAATGATGTTGATAAGAAAACCCTTCTGATAATCAATGCGGGCGGCGGAGTTCAGTTTAACTTCTCCGATAATTTCTCGGTCAACCTTGGTCCCGGTATCGGCATCCAGATGGGAGTTGACGGAAGACGTTCATTTGCTTTTGCAAGGGTAGGTTTAAATTTTAAAGCAAGGTAATTTTACTTTTACAGATTATCCTGCTGATCTGCTTTTTTACCCCTTACCCTAAAGGGAGAAAGCAGAAATATCAACCTGCTCCCCCTGGGGCCCATAGCCGTCAACTTAAAGTTTTAGAGATCTATAGTTTCCCCTCCTTTTTTAAGGAGGGGTGGCCGGGATTGCTAATTTTGAAGCGTATACAATTGTCCTTTTCCCGGCCGGGGTGGTTAAAACGGAATTAGCAAACTTGTACTAATTTCTCCGGACAAAAAAACCACCCCGGCCAGAACATTTATATTTCAGCCTATTGGATGATCTTGTGGTCTGGCCACCCCTCCTTTGAAAGGAGGGGAAAGTTATCTAACTATAATCCAGATAATTACATAAGTTTTCGTAATTATTGCATTTCTTGAGTTGACGGCTATGCCCCTGGGGCCGGGGTAAAAGCTACATACTTCCATGATATTAATGATTTTGGAAATTTAGACAATTGTCTTATCTTTACAGACAAATTTCCACACAAACAAAATATAATGGAAAAACAATCAACCCATAGCAGTAATGACGGTAAAACAGATACTAAACAGTCAGTTACCCTCAAAGGAGAGAATCTCAAAAAGGAAGGTCTCCTGAATACACAGATCAGCAGGGAGTTAAAGAAATATATTAAGAATACAGAATTTAAGAATCTGGTCTCACCTGGTAAATCTGATCTTACATTAACAGGGTTTCTGAACAATAAGCTCCTCATTGTCTATACAATCAGGAAAGGTATCCCCTATTCTTTGTTTGCCCTTATCAAGGATTATACTCCATTTACACTCAACGACTGGGCAGAATACCTGAACATTTCGGGTAAATCACTTACAAGATACAGCCAGTCAGACAAATTCTTTAAACCGATCCATACCGAAAAGATCATTGAACTTGCTGAGGTCACAAACCTTGGCCTGGGGGTTTTTGGTTCTGAAAATAAATTTAAAATGTGGCTTGAAACTCCAAATTATGCCCTTGGCAATCAAATACCATTTGAGCTTCTGAAAGATTCATACGGTAAAGAGATGGTTATGGGAGAACTTACACGCATCGATCAGGGAATCCTTGTTTAATGGAAGTCTACAGGTTATCTAAAAAGAAGTGGGCATCCGAACTTTCGGGTAAGGGTGCTGCACTTAAGGGAGCCCGCTGGAATTCCCCCGGGACTGAAATTATTTACACTGCATCAAACAGATCACTGGCAATGGCGGAAGTTGCCGTTCATCTTACACTTGCAACATTACCGGATGATTACATGATGGTAACCATTTTAATTCCCGATGATGTTTCAATCATTACTGTGCAGGAAAAAGATCTTCCACGCTTTTGGAACTCATTTCCCTATCTGCCGGTGACTCAGACCGTGGGAGATAATTTTATCAGGGAAAACAAATATTGTCTGTTGAAAATACCATCCGCCGTTACCAAAGGTGACTTCAATATTCTAATTAATCCTTTCCACCAGGATTTCAGCAGGATCAGGATTAAAAGCATTGAACCATTTCCGTTTGACAAAAGGATCTTTAAATGAGGGAATAATTCTTCAGAAAGAAAATTCCTAAATTTTTTTGGTAAATTACATCATTATTCAGTAATTTTAGATACCTTAATATTGAAATAAGGCATTTTAAATCTGATCCGTTGCTTTTCTGTCTTCTCAACTAAAAGAATGGATGATATATATTTAAAACTCTGGAATTTCCTGAAGTCTCCTTCCGGAGATATTCCTGACAATGCTACCTTCAGCCGGAAACTCAGGTCATTTCTGATGCTTTTTTTCCTTGAATTGCTCCTGACCATAATCCTGATACTTATTTTCAAAGCACTTCATGAAGC
The DNA here is from genome assembly GCA_029564935.1 of Bacteroidota bacterium. GTDB lineage: Bacteria > Bacteroidota > Bacteroidia > Bacteroidales > VadinHA17 > LD21. The sequence goes on along the minus strand of JAKQPD010000028.1, from coordinate 423 downwards.
AGGCATATTACCCACGAATGTTCAAAAAGTCCTGTTTTTAAAATCCACGCGCTCAGGATGGAAATTCCTGCTATTATTTGTTCTGATTGCCCCTGTATCCGAAGAAATTATCTTCAGACTGAATCTGCGTATTAAGGAGAAGTATCTCATATTCAATATACTTATATTTATTATTGGGTTATCAATGATATTGATAAATATTTACAGGGCAAAGTGGTTCAGGATTCTGGTTCTTGCTTCAGGCCTTGTCGTACTGATTTTCTCGTTTTTTATGAGATCCATTATAGCTCCTTCTTTATTAAACTTCTGGCACAAAAGGTTCAAATGGATCTTTTATGTAACGGCTGTCATTTTCGGTTTAGTCCATATCTTCAATTATAATCTTGATAAAACAGGCTATTTCCTGCCTGTAATACTTGTTTT